>NZ_JAVJUY010000208.1:0-30387 GCF_040220315.1 Fulvivirga sp. | reverse complement strand
GAGGGACAACTTCATACCGGTAAAATGATGAGCCAACTTATTCATATTGCACAGAAATTGGGTATCTCTATCTGGACAGGTGCGGAAGTGATAGGTCTGGCTGATTCAGGGGATGACGTTGAAATTGAAGTTAAAAACAATACAAATAGTCTAATACTTAAAGCTGGAAAGGTGGCCGTGTGTACAAATGCTTTCACCAATAAACTCATCGATAACCTTGACATTGCACCAGGCAGAGGAATAGTGTTGGTAACAAAACCCATTGAAAATTTACCTTTTAAAGGTGTATTTCATATTGATGAAGGTTACTATTACTTCCGCAATGAAGGTAAGCGGGTAATCTTTGGCGGTGGCCGAAATATGGACTTTAAAGGTGAAACAACCACTGGCCTTGAAATCAACCAACAAATTGAACAAGAGCTCAAAAGGCAGCTGAAAGAAATAATTTTACCCAACCACCATTTTGAAGTGGAACATACCTGGGCCGGTATCATGGCTTTTGGAGAAAACAAGGTGCCGATATTTAAAGAGCATACAAAAAATATTCATCTGGGGGTTCGTTTGGGCGGCATGGGCGTGGCTATAGGAAGCCAGATGGGTGAAAAACTAGCTCAAAAGATGCTTTAAAAGGCCTGCATTTCATATCTTCGGAACTTTAACTGAAATGTGTTGATGGACAAAAATCATAAAGTGCCCTCGCTGGGACTCTCTCTACTTCCTATTTTATTTCTGGTTATTCTGCTGGCATCCAATGTTTACATTTTTAGTGATAACGCTTCGTATGGCCCCAACCAGATGGGACTTATATTTGCCGCTACCTTTGCTGGCATCCTTTCAATACGCCTGAATTACCGTTGGGAGGAGATTTTAGATGGTATAGTAAAAAGTATTAGCTCGGCCATGTCGGCCATTTTAATTCTATTGATGATTGGCTCGCTGGCCGGAACATGGCTGATCAGTGGTGTAGTGCCCGCCATGATATACTATGGCCTGGAGATTTTAAACCCATCCATCTTCCTATTTGCAGCTTGCGTTTCCAGTGCTGTGGTGTCACTCGCCACAGGCAGCTCATGGTCAACCGCAGCTACAATGGGTATTGCACTAATGGGGATTGGTCAGGCACTAGGCTTAAGCGAAGGCATGATTGCCGGAGCCATTATTTCAGGAGCTTACTTTGGTGATAAAATGTCGCCACTTTCTGATACTACAAATTTGGCACCTGCCATGGCCGGAACGGATTTGTTTACTCACATTCGATACATGTCACTTACAACTGTGCCATCTATAATTATTACACTTATCATCTTTTTAGCACTTGGATTTGCTGCTGATGGAAACTCTTCTTTGGGTACCGTTAACGAAGTACAACAAGCTATTGCCTCTAAATTTGAGATTAACCTGTTCTTATTTATTGTACCGGCATTAGTGATCATCCTGATCATTAAAAAAATGCCTGCCTTACCGGCACTATTGCTAGGCACTGTACTTGCAGCTGTTTTTGCAATACTATTTCAACCACAAATTATTTCTGAGCTTACTGGCGGTGGAGAATATGGACTGGCCAGCGGCTACGAAGTAGTTATGCGAGCTATGTTTACTGAAGTGAATATTCTTACAGGCAATGGCATGGTGGATGAGCTCCTCACCTCTTCCGGTATGGAAGGTATGCTTCCCACAGTATGGCTAATTATTTGTGCTATGATTTTCGGTGGAATAATGGAAAGCAACGGCATGCTACGAAAAATTGCCGATTCAATTATAAAAGTAGCGCATTCTACAGGCTCATTGGTAGCGGCAACCGCAGGCACATGCATCACATTCAACCTCACGGCTTCTGATCAATACATTGCCATTGTGGTGCCCGGTAGAATGTTCCGACAAGAATATGCCGACCGTGGGTTAGCACCTGAAAACCTCTCCAGAACATTGGAGGATTCCGGAACAGTCACTTCCGTGTTAATCCCTTGGAATACCTGTGGTGCCTATCAGTCATCGGTTTTGGGTTGCTCGCCATATGCGTTTGCTCCTTACTGTTTCTTTAATATCATTAGTCCGTTTATGACTATTTTGTTTGCCTATGCTAACATTAAAATAAAACGAATAGAGAAGGAGGATTAAAATGTTTACTTCTACTATTCACAACGATGATATTAACGAGCTGGAACTTCAGCGCTTTGAAGGCGAGATTGCTGTGGTTGAAACTGCTGAAGAGTTAAAATCTGCATTAAAAGAACTCTCAAAAGAAAAGGTGGTGGGTTTTGATACGGAAAGCAAGCCTGCCTTTAAGAAAGGAGAGTACAATCACATCTCACTCTTGCAAATTGCCACCGAGGAAAAGGCTTTTTTAATACGTGTGAATAAGGTAGGAATACCAGCAGAGCTAAAGCGGTTCTTAGAATCTGAGAAAATTATTAAAGTAGGTGTTGCTTTGCGCGATGATTTGAAAGATTTGAGAAAGCTAAGCCCAATGAACCCAAAAGGTTTTGTGGAACTCAACCATTTGGTTAAAGAAATTGGCATTGAAAGTAACGGCCTCCGAAAACTGACTGCCATTATTCTTGGTTTCAGGATTTCTAAAAGCGCCCAGGTTACTAACTGGGAAAAAGAAGAGCTCACCGAAAAGCAAATTTACTATGCTGCCACCGATGCCTGGGTATGCATTAAAATGTATAATAAGTTGGTGAAGCAGGGGTGGTTAGAAGCTGCGAGCAGTTAACTTTAAGATTAAAAGACTAAGATAAACTATGAAATATTTCAGTGTTATTTTATTTACAATAATGTTGGCATCGTCTCAGAACGACTTAGTTGCTCAGAATAATTGGCATAAGATAAATAGGATCATTATGAATGCAGGACCTAATGCAAGTAATTTGATCAATAGTAGTGCCCCACATAAAACTATTGTATATGGTTTATATTCTACTGGTTCAACACATTTTGAAGAATATCAATATAAAACAAGTTTGACAGAAGATATAAAATTTGGTTTTGAGGCTGGCTTAGGCCTGGAAGTTATGTTAACTGAGAAATTAAATCTTATACTTTTCATTAACTATGGGACTAGAGGTATTGATCTGAATTATAGTAGTGTAGAGCTTGATTTAAGCAGTTCAACTCCAGGTACGGTTGAACAATCATTTGAAAGAAACATTACCAATAACTACTTATTGGTACCCATAACAATTAGAAGACAAATTGGTAATAGTGGCCTTTTTTTAGATGCAGGGATTTATACCGGTATTTTATTATCGTCTAAAGTACGTTCATTGGATAAGAAAATTGTTTCTCATGAGTCTGGATACAGATATGAATTTCAATCACAAAATAATATTGACTACAACAAATTGGATTTAACTAGAAAATTTGACTTAGGATTTTCACTAGGAATAGGGTACGAATATCATATTTCTAAAATTTGGGCCATTAATTTGGGCATCTTTAGCAATATTGGTCTATTAACAATAGACAGTAAAAATGATAATGAATATAATTACTCTCTTCGCCCTAATGGGCTGGGTGCTTATCCTGGTGATCAATTAAATTGGATAACTGAAGTTGAATCAAAAAATTATTATGGACTTAACTCAAATGCAACAAATGTAAGTCTTTCATTAAAAGTAGGAGTTGCATACAATTTGTCTTCCAATTAAATTTTATAACTTTTAATCCTTAGTATCAAACTCTTATTCAATTTTTATTTTAGACGATACATCTTATCTGGCGTAAGTTTCTAACTTGTGACTTTTGTAATTTTTCGATTTAGCCTACTTAGACACTAATATTTCTACAACTCTATTTAACAAAGATCGCAAAACCTGCTTACCGCGGTATGACTAGGTTCTAAACCCAAATCGAGCCTGTTTCATGCCCTGTAATCCCTTTAGCTATCGGGAAAGTAAACAAACGTGCCTTACAAGGTCGTTGTACTTCATACCTTAAAACGAGAGTAATTATTACACTTAAGATTTAAACGAGAGTAATTTTTTACTATTTTTACCTTTGATGAAATTTCAAGTGTAACTTTTACCTCCGAAAATGACAACATTCGACAAAAATCTACCCTATAACGATTTACCACTGCTCCCACCAGACACAGAGGTAGAAACCAAAGAAGTATTAAAAAAGAATATCTCATCTAGTAGAGCATTAGCTCAACTTAATGGAGCAATCATCAATCTTCCTAACCCACGTCTTTTTCTTGATACTCTTCATCTACAAGAAGCTAAAGCTAGCTCTGAAATAGAAAATATAATAACAACCAATGATGACCTCTACAAATCAGTAGTAGCTGATAAGAAATATGATAATCCGGCTACTAAGGAAGTAATAAGTTATAAAGAGGCTATTTGGAATGCTCTAAATAAGCTAGAATCAAAACCATTAATAACCACTAACCTTTGCATTGAAATTGTTCAGTGTATTAAGCAAAATACTTCAGGAATTCGAACAACTCCAGGAACTAACTTGTCAAATTCGAACGGAGAAGTTATATACACGCCCCCATCAGGCGAAAATATCATCCGAAAAAAAATGGCCAATCTTGAAGAATTCATAAACACAGATAATTCATTTGACCCACTAATTAAAATGGCCATAATGCATTACCAATTCGAGGCCATTCATCCATTTTCTGACGGTAATGGACGAACGGGAAGAATTTTATTACTCCTTTACCTTAAACTAGAAAGGCTCCTGGATATACCTGCAATATTCTTAAGTGAATACATTATTCAGCATAAAAATGAATACTACAAACATCTAAAAGCAGTGACTGAACAACAAGATTGGGCAGGGTTTATAATTTACATGCTGGATATGATCGAACAAACAGCAACAAGAGGACTTAAACGCCTGGAGTCAATAATAGAATTGATGGAAACAACCGGAGAAAAAATTAAAGCTACTTTACCAAAGGCTTATTCTAAAGATTTAATTGAATTGCTTTTTAAGCTGCCATATACAAAGAGACAATTTTTGATTGATGCCGGACTAGGTACACCTAAAACAGTGGGTAATTATTTAATTTCATTGGAAGAACATGGATATCTAAAGTCTATTCGAGTCGGTAAGGAAAAACTTTACTTAAACGAAGATTTGATGAAGATATTGGAAATGAAAAGTTAAAACGAAAGCACAACAATCTATAAAAAAAAATAGCCGCACTGTGCAAACTCACAATCGCACTTTCAATTTTTAACCAACTAATTTTATATTTGGTGCGTTATTACACCAAATCAATAAATTATGGCCAGACAAAGTATTTCCTTTACAGAACCAAACGATAAATGGCTAAAAGCTCAGGTTAAGAGTAAGGAGTATGCAAGTAAGAGTGAGCTTGTAAACGACCTGATACGACAGGCCAGACAACAGCAGCAACAAATTGATCTGGTACGAATGAGACTGGACAAAGCTGAAAAAAGTGGCTTTACAACTAGCCGCAAAGAACAAATATTGGCAGAGTCTAAGTCTTTATTGAATGGCTAACTACAGACTTAGCAACGTGGCTAAGGAGGATCTAATTAGAATTCATCATTACGGGACCACAAGATTTGGTGCACCACAAGCTGATAAATATTTCGATTCCTTCTTTAAGTATTTTGAAATAATAGCTCAAAGACCTTACTCATTTGAGGCAGTTGATTTCATAAGACCAGGTTACAGAAGATGTGTTTGTGGGTCGGATAGCATCTATTACAGAGTCAAAGATGAAGTTATTGAGATTATGACAATTATCGGCAGGCAAGATATTGAAGATTCCTTTAATAAATTAGATGAAGGTAAAGAGTAGCTAAAGTTTTACTTGATTTAACTCCCCACTTGCTCCAAAACCAATAAAACACTACATTCATCTTCTTGAAATCAAGCGGTTTATTACAAACTAACTCATCAAATTATGATCTCTGCGAACTCATTTTTGTCTTTCTCAATAAAAAAGACATTCCAAATTCTTAGTACAGCCACTTTTTGCTTGCTATTAAGCTGCTCCAGCCAAAATGAACAACCAGAAGTCAATCCACTACCATCAGAAGAAGCGTACACTGTATTCCGCAACGGGCATAAGGTTGGTTTTTTAAACATCACCCGTTCAGGAGATACTCTAATCTCGGATTACGATTATAAATCCAATGGTCGTGGCCCAGGTTCTAAAGATACCATTGTACTTAATGCAGAAGGTTTTCCTGTAAAATGGGACATCGCAGGTAATACCACCTTTGGAAATCAGGTAGAAGAACATTTCAGTTTAGCTAATAATACGGCTTCGTGGAAAGATGCTACTGGCAAGGGTGAAGCAATAATATCGGAGCCATCATTTTATATTGTTCAGTCAGGTAGCCCATACTTTTTGTTTCTCGCTGCACGAGTGCTTTTAAACACAGAAGATAGAAAAGTTGCTGCCTTGCCATCCGGACAGTTAGAGTTGATAGAAATGGAGTCAATGCAGATACAAAGTGATTCAGCGAGTTTAAAGCTTACAAGCTATGCATTAATCGGCCATCAAATGGATCCCGATTATTTCATTTTAGATGAGAATGACCAGTTCTTCGCCTACATCTCACCAAAGTTCTGTATCATCCGAGAAGGTTATGGAGACCAAGAGAAAGAGATGCGCCTATTGTCAGAAAAGTATGCTGCAGAGCGATTTGAGCAACTGCAAGCAGACTTTGCACATAATTATGAAGGCAATATCAGAATCAAAAATGTCCGTATTTTCGATCCGATCAGCCTGACACTAACTGAACCATCATCTGTAGTGGTTAGTGGGGATAAAATCATTGGTATAGAAGCAGCAGATGCTGCCGTGCAAGAAAACGAAACCGTGATAGAAGGAAACGGTGGCACGCTGGTGCCAGGTCTTTACGATATGCACGGCCACATGGGTGATGAAAGAGCCTTGAGTAATGTACTGGCAGGTGTAACCAGCGTTCGGGATATGGGCAACGACCATGAGGTGCTGAGTGAGCTCATTCAAAAAATTGAATCAGGAGTGCTGGCCGGGCCGCGAATTACACGCCTCGGAATGATTGAAGGCAAAAGTCCAACCAATAATAACAATGGCATTTTAGTCGAAAACGAGCAACAGGCACTGGATGCAGTAGATTTTTATCACCAGCAGGGTTATCACGGCATAAAAATTTACAATAGCATGAAGGGCGAATGGATACCAGCCATTTCTAAAAAAGCAAAGGAATTAGGCCTGTTTATGTGTGGTCACGTACCGGCCTTCTCCAATGCCAACGCCATGATCAAAGGCGGGTATGATGAAATGACCCACATTAATCAGATTATGTTGGGTTGGGTACTGGAGCCTGACGAAGATACACGCACATTATTGCGCTTCACCGCTATGAAACGCTTTGGCGATTTGGATTTAACCAGCGATAAAGTAGTTGAAACCCTGGATTTAATGGTGAAAAATAAGGTAGGTGTTGACCCTACGTTGGCCATCCATGAATATGGCTTGCTGGGTAGAAATGGAACCACGCGAGCAGGAGTTGTTGATTATGCCGAGAATATGCCTGTTAATACACAGCGAAATTACAAAGTAGCCTTATTCAATATTTCTGATGAGGAAGAGGATAAAGCCTATCGATTGGCTTATGATAAAATTATTGAGACGTTAAGAGAAATGAAAAAGAGTGGCATCTTCATAGTGCCGGGTACTGATTTGGGTGGTGGATTTAATCAACACAGAGAACTTGAGTTGTATCAGCAATTGGGCTACACTCCAGCTGAAATATTGAAACTGGGAAGCTATGACATGGCTAATTATCTTGGGCATGAGAACCTGGGCGAAATTAAGACCGGCAAACTTGCTGATTTCTTTTTGGTGCCTGGTAATCCGGTAGAGAACATAAAAGCCATTAAAACTATCTCGATGGTTTCACGAGGTGGCACTATCTATTATCCAAGTGAGGTGTATCCTTCGTTTGGAATTCAACCATTTTGTGAGAAGCCGGTGGTGAACTAGGTAGTTTTAGACACTAAGACATACTTCAATACCTGTATTATTTAAGAGCTCGACCTTAGTTTACATCTTTACCAACCAAGTCAAATATAATTTTGCCAATAAGGGTACAATTCGTATTAAATTTTTAATAGACTACCTTCTTAATTTTAGTGTTTGTTAGTTCTTCTTCTAAAGGCATTCATACAATGTTTCCATTCTTAGCTTTTGGAAACATGCCCTTCTTTTGGATCATCAGCGTGATAAAGTCTATTTAAAATTCCGTAATTTCAATTTCCTTTAAACACCATGACCACTTTATCAGACTTTAAGAGTGCTCATAAATGGTTGATCATTCCATTTGTGATTTCAATTATTGGATTTTCCAGAAGCTATTTTCTTAAGTTACCTGATGCTACTTGGCACCAACACATGCATGGCTTGTCTGCAATACTTTGGTACATCATGGTAATCGTGCAGCCGTATCTAATTACGAACGGCAAAATTGAATTGCATAAGTATTACGGGAAAATTGCACTATTTCTTGCCGGGGCTGTCACCTTTTCCGCAATTACAATTATACCTTTGAATCTAAAAGCTGCAGCCAACTTAGAGCCTAACCCTGTAGTATCTATGGATTTCTTTTATGGCGTAACTTTTACAGACATAATAACAATTATCGGATTTGGTCTCAGTGTAATAATTGGTATAACTAAAGTGAAAAACCTCGAAGATCATGCTTTTTGGATGATCGCTACTGTGTTTTGGGCGTTAATGCCTGCATTGGGCCGATTACACTATTATCAACAATGATTATTTTCGGTTTTCCTCCGCCCTATGACTTTATAGATGTTCTGTTCTTTTCAACTCTGCTCTGCTTAGTGCCCATTGTTATTATATGTTGGAGGTTTAAACGGTGGCATCCTGCCCTGATAGCTGTGGGTTTAGGAAACATTTTGTATTTGTTCACACGGCAAATAGGAGGAAGTGAGGTGTGGCGATCAATAGCCGATTCGGTGTTTAAATATTAGCATATTACTTTGAGAGATATAAAACTACCTCCGTACCTGTGTTTTTCAACAACTCCACTTTGCTTTTCAACTCTTCCACTTTATCAATCTTCACTTTGCCAATAAGTGTACAATCCGTTTCAAACTTTTGATCGACTATCTGTATTTCTAAATCGCTAACAAGACGCATCAACTCATTAGTCGAATCGTATGGATAATTGAGAGTAAACGATTCTTTTACAACCACTTTTTCAATAATCGAATTAGTAAGTGCTTCTTCCGCAGCCAGCTTATAGGCGTTTATCAATCCGCTTACACCTAGCTTAGTACCGCCAAAATAACGCACAACCACCACAAGTGTATCCGTTAAATCTTTGGAATGAATTTGTCCTAAAATAGGATCTCCGGCAGAATGGTTAGGTTCGCCATCGTCATTGGCTCGGAATTGAGATTTATCGGCACCCAGTACATATGCATAGCAATGGTGCCTGGCATCGTAAAACTCTTTTCGTAAACTCTCTAATGCTGCTTTTATTTCCTCCGCACTTTCTACATGAAAAGTACGACCAATGAATTTGCTGCCCTTATCTTTAAAGAGGCCTTCTCCCGATTCTTTAATAGTTAAGTAACTGGTAATCAAAATAATAAAGCGAGTAATTCCTCAAACGAAAGTAACACAATGCTCAATATAGCCAATAGTAAACCGGTTTGATTTAGCCTGCTTAGCTTTTCTTTAAATATGAGTATAGAAACGAAAGCTGATAGCAAAATGATACCTACATTTAACATAGGGTATACCACAGCACCATCATTATTAAAATAGGATAGTGTGCGTATTAAAAAGTAGATTGAAAAGTAGTTAATGGCTCCTAAAATGGCACCACCTATGAAATTGCCCAGCGTTATACGCTGACCGGAAACCATCATTGAAATGATACCAATGAATGCCGCAGATGAGAATATAACAATCGGGAATATTGGCTCCACTGTTTCACTTAAGTAATGATAGCTGGTATAGTTAATCGATGAGTCAATTAAGCCACCCAATAAAAAAACTGCTATTGGCAATAAGATAGCAAGACGGGTAAAATCAGACCCTTCCACACCCCTCTTTTTAAATGATGACATTACGATGGCCGGAATAGCCATGAACATCCCAAAATAATTAAAAACGGTATATTCCTTCGATTGCACTTTTAGAATCAACAGGCTGATAATCACCGGAATAATTAAAGACATTTTAGATGCAATGGAAGAGACTGTCATACTAAAACGCTGCGTAGTAAGTGCCATGAGGTAGAAAGTGGATATGAAAATTAACCCTAAAACAATACCAATAATCACCCATGGTTTGTTGTAGTTAATCTCCATAAGCAAGGTAGAATCACCGAGGAAAATAATACCTGTACCCACACAAGTGATGTAGTTAAATACAATAGCCTGAAAGGTGTTTAAACCATATGCCTTAAACTGGCGAAAGCATAAAAAAATACCCACATTGGCCAGAATACATAAAATCAAATAATGCATAAGCTGCAAATCTAATCAAGATTAGCCCGCCTGTAACCTTTGCCTGAAAAAAAGGTCTAATAGATGCAACTTATTAATACATAAGTGAGTCTTTGAACAAAAGAAGAAACATGAGAACAATAACAACAACTTTTTTACTGCTTATTACGGGCTTTACTTTCGCCCAAAACTCACAGGTTAGAGACCTGCCGGAATTTGATGCCATTACACTGAGTGTTTCAGGAACGGTTTACATCACACAAGCTTCTACTCAAAGAGTAGAGTTAAAGGGAAGCAACGAAACACTGGATAAAATAGAAACGGAAGTAAGAAATGGTAGACTGATCATTAAATCAGAAAGTTCTAACAGCTGGTTTAGCTGGCGCGATACCGGTGATTTCGATGTGTATATTTCAGTAAAAGAACTCAATAAAATTCATGTTGCTGGTTCTGGAAGAATATTCACTGAGAACAAAATCACTTCAAAAGATTTGGAATTGGATGTAAGTGGTTCCGGTAAAATGGAAATTCAGGCCGAGGCTACTTATATAGATGCCAATATTTCAGGATCTGGTAAAATGGAAATAGAAGGTAAAACCAAAGATTTAGAAGTTCGAATCAGTGGATCGGGAGATATTTATGCAGATAAATTGATGTCCGAAAATTGTGAAGCCAGAATATCAGGTTCAGGAAAATGTGAAGTTAGTGTTTCCAATTCTATCGATGCCCGAATAAGTGGCAGCGGAAGTGTTTATTACCGAGGTAATCCGAGCCATGTGGATTCCTCAACGTCAGGGTCTGGGCGCGTTAAAAAGATTTCATGACATAGTTCATGGAGAGTTTGGTTAGGTTGAAAACTCAAAATGAAGAAAGGGGCTTAGGCCCCTTTTTTTATTCTTTTGGAGTATGTCTCAATACCCCTTCCACAATTAAATATTGAGCTATTGAATAAGTAAGCATCACCCAAAACCCGGAATAGGTGAAGGATTCCAAAAACTTGTTAATAGCCAGCAAAGAATCGGAGATCATAAAAAAGACCGCTCCACCAAACACGAGTCCGAAACTCTTTATAGGTGTATAACCATATCTTAAAAGTGCCGCAATTGCCATGAAGGTTAATACCGCAGCATAAACTGTAACTGGCAAACGCATATCACCCAGATTTGGCGATAGTATCCAAACTAGGGCTACACCTGCAAGCACCAGAGTAAAACTGTGCCTCAATTTTTGCGTTGGGAGCAGTGGATTTTCGGCTTCCGCCCATCGCAATTTAAAATATGAAATCGCATAAAGGATATGAGCCACTAAAAATGAGAGCAGGCCCAGAACGAAATAACCCGTATCCGTTTCCTGATACATTAGAAATGAATCACCCAACCAGGAAAAAACCAACGCACCAACTACCAGCCAAAAGGCACTGGTTCTTTCAACTTTAGATGTTATGAAATACAAAAATAGTGTGAGGACAATCAGTGGTTTGCTATAATGTTCAAAATCCCAATTGAGTGCGTTTCGCACCAATTCAAATATGGTAGCAATAAAAAATAAGTACTTAAATATCTTATGCATGTTCCGTGATGGACTTTAATTTTTGTTTTCTTTTCCTCAACACCAGATAGCAAAGTGCTAAAGATGCAGTTAAGGCACCCATACCAAAGGTTATCGGAAAATTAGCTGGGTTATTAGAGAATGTCCATCCAGATAAAATGGCACCCATCATGATACCTAACTCCAGGGCAATAAATGTTGTAGCCATGGCTTTACCTCTGCTTTTATCAGGACTTAAATCTGCAGTCCAGGCAAACAATGTAGGTGAGTTCATACCCACAGCCAGGCCATAGATAACAGCTCCAGTAAAAAACTGAGCAACACTTTCAGAAAAACCTATCACCAACAATGATATAATATAAGAACTAGTAGAAAGCATTAATACGGGCTCTCGCCCCCATTTATCAGAAAGTTTCCCAGCAATTATTCGAACCAATAAAGATGACAATGTGAAAATAGTAAAGAAATGACCTCTGTTTGTTATCCCTAAATGATCGCTGAAATCAGGGATAACCGTAAGAACAATTCCAAAAGAGAATACCGTTAGAGCCATTACAATGGAGGGTGGAAGTGCGGAAGGCTCATATACATCGTGTCGAGTAATCTGCAAGTGCGACCATCTTAATGTTTCTTTATTTTCCAGCGTTTCTTTCATTCCTACCAGAATTAGTATGGAAAGAATAGCAAGTACAGAAGAGGCATAGAACATTACATCTATTGAATACAAGAGGGTGATTTTACTACCTAACGAAGGTCCAAAGGCCATACCAGTAGTACCAAAGAAACCTGCAATCCCCATGGCCTCACCACGCTTTTTGATGGGAACCACGTCTGCTACATAAGCAACAGTGCCCGTTGGCTTAAATCCAGTGGAGAAACCGTGTACTAGTCTTAATACAAAAAAGCCGAATATTGTTGTTACAAATGGGTAAATGAAACCCAACGCAAAGCAAACTGCTGCGCCAAAAACCATTACAGGAATTCGACCCACTTTATCCGTTAACTTTCCGCTAAACGGACGAGATAGACCTGCGGTAAGTGTAAAAAGTGATATGATAAACCCTTTGTAATCTTCACCTCCCAATTTGGTAAGGAATGAAGGTAATTCCGGTATGATCATGTTAAAGCTCGCAAAAAAGAGAAACGAGCTGGTGCATAGCAGCCAGAATTGTAAAGTGTAGGTTTTCTGTTTCCCCATTCAGTTTATTTGAAAATATTTGTAAACAAAACTGTCATTCCAAACTTGATTTGGAATCCCAAACCTCGACTTGCGAGATGAAAAGAGATTCTGAACCAAGTTCAGAATGACAGTTTAATAACAACACCTTAAGCTTCTGATTTATCCTGATAGCCCAATAAAAATGCTTTGATGTAATCATCCAAATCGCCATCTAAAACGTTCTGAACATCCGTGCGTTCAACACCTGTTCTTGCATCTTTGATGAGCTTATAAGGATGTAACACATAATTTCTGATCTGAGATCCAAAGTCAATTTTCATCTTGCCTGCTTCCACTTTATCACGTTCTGCATTACGTTTCTCCAGCTCAAGCTGATACAATCGAGATTTAAGCATTTTCATTGCCATTTCACGGTTGGCTAACTGCGAACGCTCTACCTGGCAGACTACCACAATTCCTGTTGGTTTATGCGTTAACTGCACCTTGGTTTCTACCTTGTTCACATTTTGTCCACCCGCACCTCCAGAACGTGAAGTATGCAACTCAACATCAGCTGGGTTGATTTCAATTTCAATCTCGTCATCAATAATAGGCGAAACATATACAGAAGCAAAAGAAGTATGTCTTCTGCCACCTGAATCGAATGGAGAAATTCTCACCAACCTGTGTACTCCGATTTCCGATTTAAGGTTACCGTAGGCGAAAGGACCGTCAATTTGTAAAGTAGCCGATTTAATTCCAGCCACATCACCGGGCTGATAATCCACTTGTTTTACAGAGTAACCGTGGCTCTCGCCATACATAATGTACATCCTGTTAAGGATATCACACCAGTCCTGAGATTCTGTTCCTCCTGCTCCAGGATTAATTTCCAACATAGCTCCAAACTGATCTTCCTCTCCACTGAGCATTTTTTTGAACTCCAGATCTTCAACCGCCTTTTCTGCCTTCGCATATTCTGCATTGAGTTCATCCTCATCCACTTCATCAGCCTGATAAAACTCATATAAAGTTTCCAGATCGTCATACAAGGTTTTTACCTCAGTAAAACTATCTGTCCAGACTTTTTTAGTACGAATTCCTTTTAAGATTTTTTCTGCCTCTTTCGGGTCATTCCAAAATTCTGGTTGGGCAGTCACCAGTTCTTCTTCTTCTACTTCAGCTTTCTTCTTATCGTAGTCAAAGATACCTCCTCAAAGCCTCTACTCTGGCCTTCAAGTCTTTCAACTCGTCTTGTGTCATATTTTGTAAATTTTCGTCAAAGCTAATAAAAATATAAGGCTTGAAGCCTACTTCATTTTTATTTAATAAAAGAGCCAACCACCAGTTGGTGGTTGGCTCTTTTTAACCAATTGACTGTGAATATATAATTAAATTTTACTCACCCAACCAAATCGATCTTCGATCTGACCAAGCTTGATTCCATCTAATTCCTTTAAAACTTTGTTAGAAAATTCTCTAGTTTCTACCGCTGGTAGTTGAAAATCTTCTCCTTTGTAACCTATTAGCTCAATCTGAGCTATTGTGGCAGCAGTACCAGCACCAAACGCTTCTGTTAATCTGCCTTCTTTAATTGCTGATATTACCTCGGCTACAGGTACTTTTCTTTCTTCCACTTCCATACCCCAATCACGAGCAACATTTAAAACGCTATCTCGAGTAATTCCATTTAAAATTGTATCGCCTAAAGCTGGAGTAACTAATTTCTCATCAATTACGAACATAATATTCATTGTACCTGATTCCTCAATATACTTATGTTCTTTGCCGTCTGTCCAGATTAGCTGATCATACCCTTTTTCCTGAGCTAATTTGGCAGGGTAAATTGCAGGGCCATAATTACAGCCTGTTTTGCAATAGCCACTTCCACCCTCAATTGCACGCACATAATGATCTTCGATTTTCACTTTTACTGGTTTGGCATAATATGCCCCTACCGGGCAAGTGATAATCATGAACTTAAATCGCTCTGAAGGTTTAATACCAATGTAATCGTCATTAGAGAAAATAAATGGTCGGATGTATAACGCTGTTCCAGGAACACTAGGCACCCACTCATTATCTAATTCTAAAAGTGTATGCAATCCATCAAAAAATATTTGCTCTGGAAGTTGGGGCATACACATTCTGTTTGCAGAAATGTTTAATCGCTCAAAGTTCTTGTCTGATCTGAAAATATTTATTTTACCATCAGCATCTTTATATGCTTTTAATCCTTCGAAAATGGATATCCCATAATGTAAAGCTGGACTAGCCGGGCTTATACGCATTGGCTCATAAGGCTCAATTCTAAGGTTCTTCCACTCACCTTTTTCATATTCTGCCGTGAACATATGATCAGAATAAATCTTACCAAATTGGATATTGTGGAAATCTATTTGACTGATTTTTGACTCAGCTATCTTCTTTATATCGATATTCAAAGTATCTATCATGTTACGTGGTTTTAACGTTACTAACGATCGTTAGGTTTGCAAAAGTAATAAAATATTAAGAGTAGAAAAAGCTTCTATTATTTTCTTGGAACCCAGGGTGTCTCGGGAGCCTTTAATTCCGCTGTCATTTTCCTGCTTAATACAAACAAATAATCGCTAAGCCGATTCAAATATTGTACAACTAACTGATCAACTTCTTCTGTTTCCTGAAGCAGAATCACGAGCCGCTCTGCCCTGCGGCATACGCAACGAGCTATATGACAAAATGATACGGATTGATGGCCTCCTGGAAGAACAAAAGATTTCATTGGTTCCAGCTCGGCATCCATTTTATCTATTTCCTCTTCCAAAAATGTCAGATCGCTTTCAGCTAATTTTGGAATTTTAACCTTCGTGTTGCCAGGTTCTGTAGCCAAGGTAGAGCCCACAGTGAAAAGTCGGTCTTGTATTTCAACTAAAACATGGTGCCTGTCTTTATTCACCTCCTGATCCCGCAACAACCCTATATGGGAGTTCAATTCATCCACGGTACCATAGGAGTTGATTCGATCATGCGCCTTGGATACCCTTAATCCACCAAACAATGAAGTTGTTCCTTTATCGCCAGTTTTAGTGTAAACTTTCATAGTTAGTCAGTAAGAGCGGCTTTTTGCTCTGCAGCTCTTGTTACATTTTTATTGATCTCGTCTGTTTCTACTAACCCATCTCGTAATCTAATGATACGATGTGCATAATGAGCAATGTCATCTTCATGCGTTACCATAATAATGGTGTTACCGGCATCGTGAAGTTGTTGAAATAACTCCATAATGTCGTAAGATGTTTTGGTATCCAGATTTCCCGTTGGTTCATCTGCCAAAATAATACTTGGGCTATTAACCAGCGCTCTTGCAATGGCTACACGTTGCCGTTGACCTCCGGAAAGTTCATTGGGCTTGTGATCATACCTGTCTGATAACCCTACGTTTGTTAAGGCCTGCATTGCTATTTCCTGGCGTTCGGACTTACCATACCCAGCATAAATTAACGGAAGTGCCACATTCTCTAATGCAGATGCTCGAGGCAAAAGGTTAAATGTTTGAAATACAAAGCCAATTTCCTTGTTTCTAATGACGGCCAATTCATTCTCAGTAAGATCACTTACATCATTATCATTAAGGATGTAGGTTCCACCAGTTGGTGTATCCAAACAGCCAATAATATTCATTAAGGTAGACTTACCCGAACCAGAAGGCCCCATAAAAGCCACATATTCGCCTTTGTCAATTTCTATCGAAATTGATTTTAGTGCTTCTACGGTCTGATTACCCATTTGGTAAATCTTAGATATCTCAGAAGTCTTAATAATCTTTGTCATCGTTCAATTATCTAGGTAAACAAAGAACGCAAATTAAAGAGGAATTATTCTAATATTTCCTTAAGCGGTTGATAATGAAGATTAATCCGGATTCTCACTCACCGAATACGTGAGTATTAAACAAACGAAGATTGAGAAACATATTGAGGTTCCTTTAAATGGCTTAAAACAGCATTTATAACGTGTTCATCTTTTAATATCCTTGTGTGTCCATTACCTTCTGTGGTCATCATTTTGCTTAAAGGATATAGTTTATGAACTAATTCGGCATTAGTATATGGCGCTTCTCGATCATTGATGTCATGGATTATTAAAAGTTCTGTATTCCTAAGCCTGGAAATGTTATGGGAGATAGAATATTCTTCAAATGTCTTTCCATAATTTGTAATTATACGATCTTCGAAGTAGGGCAACATTTTTTCTGAAGCGCCTATTTTATTTCTGAACTCTTCTAATATTTGGGAACCAACCGTAGGACTGCTGATTAGTACCAGTTTATTTGAAATACCTGCAAGCGCTGCATGAAAAGACGCTACTCCGCCCAACGAATGCCCAACGATCATCTCGAATTTTCTGTAATTGTTTTGGAGTTGCTCTATAATGCCTACAAATTCCATCAAATGTGAGGAAGAACCATCTGACTGACCGTGGCCAGTGGCGTCAAAAGCAACTACTTTATACCCGTTTTCAGTAAATAATGGAACAAATTTTCGAAACTGCGTAGCACGACCCATCCAGCCATGCACAAATAATACGGGCTTACCCTCACCCCACTCGTACACCTGAACTTGCTTACCGTTATACAGAATCTGATATTTGGTAGCTTTATCGGCAATATCCATTTCGCCATACGGTGTTTTATACTTAGCGGTAGAAAAAAATATTTTTACAAACCACCTTTTAGCTAGCCAAGGAGCTATAAATTCAACTTTAGGAAAAGCCCAGACGATTAGTCTTAAACCCAAGGGTGTTTTAATTTTCTTTTGATTTTTCATAGCAAAAATGAATTAAGACCGATTGGTCTCTTGGTTGGAAAATTTTTTTAATGTTTTATAATATTTTTAAATAAGTATTCTTTTAAATAGTCAGATGCCATCATGAGGCAGTCATTATTATCCTCAACTCGTGACATTACGATGGCACCTTCAAGGGTAGCAACCATTAATGAAGCCACTTTTTTCACCTCAACACGATCGCTAAATTCACCTGCTTCAATGCCTTCCATTAATTTCCATTCCACATATTTCTTAAGCCCCTCGATGCCGGCCTTGGCTTTTTCTTTTAGCATCGGGTGCGTGTTAGTAGCATCCATGGCTGTATTAAAAATCGGGCAACCGCCTCCCTGAACGATTGGATCATCAATAAATGAAACGAAGGCATCTATCACGGCCACTAATTTTTCTGTTGGTGTATTAACCCTGCCCAGACGTTCTTTAAACCTCGCTCTTACACGATCATAATTATAGTTGAACGCCTCGATGGCTATTTCATCTTTATTCTTAAAGTGGTTGTAAATACCTCCCTTTTTCAGGCCAGTTGCTTCCATGATATGACTCAAAGAGCACGCATGGTACCCATACGTATTAAACAGCTCTGCAGACTTCTTTACTATTTTTTCTTTTGTAGTTTCCATATTAGTACCGACCAGTCGGTCTCAAATCTAAAAATAAAAAAACGTTTGTCAAAGTTTCCATTGAAATTTACAGTCTTCATAAGAAAAATCTGAGATATTGTAAGTTCTTTCCACAAATGTTATTTCATTAGTATGTGTTACTAATATAGCCGTTGAACATCGCGAACCGTAGTTGCTACTTTTAATAAACATAGGTGATAACATCTTTTCCTTTTCGTAACCAACACCTGTTTCGGGAAGTTGGTTGTCAGGAGCTGTTGTGTTATCAAATAATAGTTGAAGGAGTTGTTCATCATTAATTTGGTTTTGCGCCATTAATGCACTCAGTTTTTCTTTGCCATTTTCAACTTTGGGCCAGGCTGTATTCAACAAGGCATTACTAAGGCCGTGAATACCATCATCCAATTTATGAACGCCTTCCTGATAATTGCCATAGTACGCCAGAGAATTCACGTCACCCGAAATCAAATTAAAACCGTTGTATTGATGACCTCTTTCCGATACTTTTTGCAGATAGTCTACAGCATTATCCTCGGATAAAAGAAAATCAGTCACCAGGTGTCCGCGACTTGGTGCCGTTGTTTTAATGTTTGATAAATCCCTGTAATTGGTAAGCAGGGACAATCTCCCCTGCTTAGTTATACCCATCCAGGTGCCGCCCGCTTCCAAATCCTTGCCTGCCAAAAGCTGTTTGTGATCAGGCCAAAAAGATGCTGGTCTTGTAGCCCTTTTGTAAAATTCATCTCTGTTTGCTGCTACAATCAGTTTGTATTCGGGGTGTGCGTTTTTGGCAAATAATATCAGACACATACGGTTTCTTTTGAAAACTTAAATGAAAATATCAGTCAAAAAGTTCGAGCTGCTCGGGAAGCAACCTAAATGATTTTCGATGAAAATCTGTAATCCCAAATTGTTTTATTGCTTCTCGATGCGGTATTGTTGGGTATCCCTTATTCTTATGCCAGCCATATTCTGGATGCTTTATACCAATCTCCTGCATATATTCATCACGATACGTCTTTGCCAATATCGAGGCTGCTGCTATGGATAAGTATTGACCATCACCTTTAATGATGCACTCAAATGGAATATCATTATGTGGTTTGTATCGATTTCCGTCAATCAGTAATAATTCAGGAGCTTTTGTAAGCATGTCTATTGCCCTGTTCATGGCCAAATAAGACGCATTTAAGATATTTACCTGATCAATTTCACAATTATCTACAAAGCTAACTCCATAGCTAATGGCATCTTTTTCAATATCTTTTCTGAGAAGCAGGCGTTTTGTTTCAGACAGTTGTTTGGAATCGTTTAGTAACTTGTGCTTATAATCGGAAGGTAAAATAACGGCAGAAGCCACTACCGGCCCTGCCAAACAGCCTCTGCCTGCTTCATCGCAACCTGCTTCAATTTTATCATGACTGTATGACGACAATAACATCATACAAATCTAAGGGCCTTGCCCTTACTTCAAAACTTATGGTAGTTTTGCAGCCATGAAAAATGAAGAAAGCCCCTGGAAATCACTTTCCTCAGAAGTTAAATACTCGAATCCATGGATTGAAGTAGTGGAGCATCAGGTAATTAATCCGGGTGGTGGCAAAGGTATTTATGGCAAAGTACATTTTAAAAATATCGCAGTTGGTGTGATTCCAATAGACGAGAATGGCAATACATGGATTGTTGGGCAGCATCGATTTCCATTGGATGAATTCTCATGGGAAATCCCCGAAGGTGGTTCTCCTCTTGGAGAAGATTTAGTGGTTACTGCGAAGCGTGAGTTAAAAGAAGAAACAGGATTAGAAGCAGAAACGTATGAACTCATTTTGAAAATGCACACTTCCAACTCAGTATCTGACGAAATTGCATTTGTTTTCTTAGCTATGGGAATCAGACAAGGTAATTCCAGTTTAGAAGAAACGGAGTCTGATATGCAAATAAAAAAACTAACCTTTTCATCGGTTTACGAGATGGTAATGAATGGTGAAATTACTGATAGCATGAGTGTGGCTGGTATTTTAAAAGCCAATGCCATTATAAACCAAGAATAAAATTGTCCGGGCAAAATTACATAGAGCACTTAAAAAAGAACTTCCATCTTGCCTACCCGGTAATGCTGAGCCAGCTCGGGCATATGATGGTAAACGTGGCAGATAGTGTTATGGTAGGTCATTTGGGAGCCGTTCCATTGGCAGGTGCTTCATTGGCCAATGTCATATTCCATTTGCTATTAATGTTTGGTATCGGAGTTTCTTATGCAATTACTCCTCTGGTGGCTGCTGCAGATGGTGAAGGTAATGTGAGTAAGTCTGCAGATTATTTAAAACATGCCATTATCATCAACCTTATTACTGGATTAATACTATTTGCGATCGTTGCTATTGCCGGACCAGGATTAAAGTATCTAGATCAACCGATGGAAGTAGTGGATATGGCTCTACCTTATTTAAATATTGTTACGCTATCATTGGTGCCATTAATGATTTTTCAGACTTTCAGACAATTTGCCGAAGGTCTTTCTGATACTAAGATGGCCATGATTATTGTTATCGGCTCCAACCTCTTAAATGTGATTTTAAACTACATTTTAATCTATGGAAAACTAGGTTTTGATGCATACGGATTAATTGGAGCTGGTTATGCGTCATTCATTGCAAGAATAATTTTGGCTAGCTGGATGGTTTTATATATTTATCATGGAAAAAAATATCAACCATTCAGATTGGGGTTTAAACTTGGGAATTACAGTAAAAATATATTTCGCAATATGCTTGGTCTGGGTATACCTGCGGGAATTCAATTCATTTTTGAGGTGGGTGCTTTTGGCTTTGCCGTGATAATGATCGGTTGGATTGGAACAGAAGCGCTAGCTGCGCATCAAATTGCAATCAATATGGCTGCTGTAAGTTACATGATGGCTTCTGGATTATCTGCCGCGGCAACAGTGCGCATAGGAAATCAGCTAGGCTTGAAAGATATCCCAACACTAAGGGCCGCGGCATTTACTTTATATGGAATGGTTATCCTTTTTATGGGTATTTGTGCTACAGTATTTATTGTTGGGAGGTTTTACCTGCCTTCACTATATATTCAGGATGCTGCAGTGATCGAGTTAGCAGCTGGTTTATTAATCATCGCAGGCTTTTTTCAAATTTCCGATGGTATACAGGTATTAAGTTTAGGTGCCTTGCGAGGACTAGCTGACGTGAAAATACCTACCGCCATGACTTTTATTGCCTATTGGGTATTAGGCTTGCCAATTGGGTATTTTTTAGCTTTTAATTACGAAATGGGCGCGTCAGGCGTTTGGTATGGTTTGTTGATAGGTTTATCGATTGTGGCCATTACCTTGTTTTGGAGATTTAACCATTTGACTAAAAAGATGTTAAGTACCTAACAACTGTCAGTTAAATTAATTAGTATTATCTTTGAAGTTACAATGAATCAAAGTCAAACCATAGCATTATACCAGCCCATGCTCCAAAGCATTGCCCAGCGCATTTTGGGGTCAGTTGCTGATGCTGAAGACATTGTGCAAGATACGCTTCTCAAGTGGTTAACTATTGATACCAAAAAAATTCAAAACACGAAGGCATATTTGATTAAAGCAGTAACCAATAACTGCATCAATCATTTGAATGCAATCAAAAGAAAAAAAGACGAGTGTTTAGAGTCGTTAAACCCGAAAGACCTTATCGATAAATACAAAGAAATGGAGCTTTTTCATTTTGATTTTGAAAATGAAGTGACATCTGCTTTGAATGTTATTCATAAGAAACTCGAACCACTGGAAAAAGGAGTGTTCGTTTTAAGAGAATTTTTTGATTTTGAATATGATGAGTTGCAATTAGTTTTTAACAAAAAGAAAGACAATTGCCGACAATTATTCAGCCGTGCGAAAGCCAAGCTCAATCAGGAAACGTCTAAAATAAGGCATGATTTTTCGAATTCAAATTTTTTCGAATCGTTTAAAAATGCCTGTCAAAAAGATGATCCAAAAGAGATTATCGATCACATCAATAAAGAGTTAAAAAATTAATTCAACTTTTTTGTCACAACTGTAAGTTGTGCATGTCTGTATATTAAAGGCACCAAGTGCCGTTAGTTTCGAAACTTTATATTATTATTAAATGGCTGTTATAATCACATTTTTTATAGCGCACTGGTATTTGTCGCTATTTTTCCAAACATTTTTCCTTCACAGGTATGCTTCCCACAAAGCATTTACTATGAGTAAAACGTGGGAGAAAGTATTTTTCGTTCTCACATGGATTTTCCAGGGATCAAACTACCTAAGTGCTTACGGTTATGGCATTATGCACAGAATGCACCATGCCTATGCCGATACCCCGAATGATCCGCATTCACCAAAATATGACGAGAGTCTGTTTAAAATGATGTGGAAAACCAAAACCATCTATTCGGCTATCACAAGCAAAAAAATGAAGGTAGATGAACGTTTCACAAAGGACGTTCCTGAGTGGACCGCTTTTGACACTTTTGCCCGTTCATGGGTTTCCAGAGTGTTGTGGGGTGCTGTTTACGTAGCAATCTATTGGCAGTTTGCCACTGTATGGTGGTTATGGTTACTTCTGCCATTGCAATTTTTAATGTCGCCTATGCACGGTGCCATCATTAACTGGTTTGCCCACAAGTACGGTTATAGAAATTTTGAAGTAGGTGATACATCAAGAAACTTTTTGCCTGTAGATTTTCTAATGATGGGTGAGAGTTATCATAACAATCATCATAAACATGGTAATAGAGCTAACTTTGGTGGATTCCGATGGCATGAAATTGACCCCACTTATCAGGTAATTAAATTACTGAATGCTGTGGGTATTATTAAACTGGCCAAGCATAAAGAAGTGCAGCTAACCGCAGTTAAAAAGGCAGCTTAACCAACTGTCTGTTTAACGACCAATTGACTACAATTTTAAAAGCTCCACAACTATTTGTGGAGCTTTTTAGTTTTCATACCAGCATGAAGAAAGAAATAAAAAAATCCATTATAAATGAAGTTCATTGGGAGAATGGCCTGACTTACAGTGAATATAGAGAACTTATTCAAAGACTATTAAGAATAAATAAAACCACCGGGGATAATCATTCTGAAAAAATGCTGGATTATACCCGATTAAACGAGCAACGCATGAATAAATGGGAGAAGATTGCTCAAATAACAGATGAGTTAAAAACAACAGTCGCCAACATAAAAGATAAACAATATTGGCTAGTTCTTACGGAAGGGTGGTGTGGCGATGCAGCACAAAATATTCCTGTTATCAACAAAATATCAACATTGAGCCCTTTTGTTGAGCTAAGGCTTCTACTTAGAGATGAAAACCTCGATATTATGGATGAGTATTTAACTGACGGTGGTCGATCCATCCCTAAACTGATTATTCTTAATGAAGAATTTCTGGAGCTAACACAATGGGGGCCAAGGCCTGAAGCCGGGCAAGAGAAAGTAAAACGAATGAAAGCAGGTGAATTAACTCATGAAGAATTTGCCACGGAATTACACACGTGGTATGCCAAAGACCGATCTATTTCACTTCAAAGCGAATTAAATAAGCTCTTAATTAATATTGCTTAGGCGTATACTTTTTTATAATAAATAAAGGAAATCAGCCATAACAAAGTTGCTACTACTGCCCCACCTTGTTGCCCATCACCAATGGCCATATGAGCACTAAAGGCAAGTATAAAGTCGTACAAATAGCCTGCATAAGCAAAATAAACAAGGGTGGTGCTCAGCCTGGTCCAAATAGCGATTAAACCTAACACTTTCAATACAGCTAGTGGATAAATGATATACGTTGGGTACCCGAGTTGGGCAAAAACGCCACTTACTTCATCATAATTAAAAAAGTACATACCAGCCGATATAAGCATTAATGCTGACAGCAGACCTGTTGCTACACTAAAAATAATTTTGTTCTTCTTCATGTCTAGGATTTCTTGTGTCCTTAAAGTTATTAATACTACCGAAAGATAAGTATTAATTATTATCAGTTTGTCGGCTACTATATACAACTAATTCAACTAATTAGTACATTCACATTGTTATAGTTCTTTAAAAGAAATGATACACCCAAAAACTGAGCTTCGGTTCATAAATGATGAAATAGGTTACGGGGTTGTGGCCACAGATTTCATCCCAAAAGGTACTATTACATGGGTACTGGACAAGTTTGATCGTGAGTTTACTCCCGATCAGATGCAGAGCTTTGAGGATACGTATAAAGACATTCTAGAAGTTTATTCTTACCGAAACGGAAACGGAAACTACATACTTTGCTGGGACAATGGGCGCTTTGTAAACCACAGTTTCAATTCAAACTGTTTTACTACACCCTACGATTTCGAAATTGCCATTAGAGACATACAACCTGGTGAGCAACTCACTGATGATTGTGGAACTTAAATGTGTCTGAGCCATTTAGAGCGTGTAACGAGGGAACACGAAGAAAAGTAGTATACCCTGATGATTTAATGAAATACGCTAAGATTTGGGATAAAAAACTAACTCTACCATTTAAAAGAATACCACGTGTAGATCAGCCATTAAAAAAGTTGCTATCGCAAGAGAAATGGGATTTGATATTCTCGATTGCTTCAGGAGATAGAAAAATGGATTCTTTGTTAAACTTGTACTTCGATCAAAGCAATAAGATGGTAGGGTAATATAATTTCCTCTTTTTACATTTAATTTATTTAAATTGAAACATGGAAAACCACCCTGGCAGAACTGTAGCGTATTCTAGAACTACTATAACTGAACTTATGATTCCTTCATACGCCAACTTTGGGGGAAAAATTCATGGTGGTATTTTATTATCGCTAATTGATAAAGTAGCTTATGCCTGTGCCAGCAAGCATGCCGGAAATTACTGTGTAACTGTTTCAGTGGATGGGGTAGTATTTCTACAACCAGTGGAAGTTGGTGACTTAGTTTCTTTACATGCTTCTATTAACTATGTAGGAAGAACCTCACTGGTTGTTGGCATTAAAGTAATTGCAGAAAATGTGAAACAGGGCAGTGTGAAGCACACCAATACTTCTTATGTAACGATGGTAGCTAAAGATGATGATAACAAGCCAGCTTTGGTACCTCCCCTTGTGTTGGATAAGCCGGTAGAGGTTAGGCGTTTTTACGAAGCTATGAAACGTAAAGAGCTCAACCAGTCGTTCAATGAAAAAATGGATGAAACCAAAGCCAATATTGATATGGATGATGCTGTAGGCCTCCTCAAAGAGCAGCGCTGCACCATAATCTTAGATTAGTTATTCAATCAGTATTCTTCTTGTTTCTAATTCATTGCCTTTTTTATCACTTACGATAACAATATACTGACCTACCGGTAATTCACGAACATCAATTCTAGTTGCGTTAGCAAAATTTAAGTTTGTTATTTTTCTGCCTGAGGTTGTAAATACCTCAACTTTCAATTTACCTCTGTTCTCATTATCAACTATTTTCAGGTAATCACTCGTTGGGTTGGGGTAAAACAATATGCCATTATTAAACTCCTCTTTACCAAGAATTACAAGTTGTCTTACAGTAATAACCCCTTGATCAACCAATGCTTCAATGGACACTTCGCTATCCTTTGCTCCTGTTCCAATGGCGATATCTATAAATGAATTTTCATCCATTGGATAGCCAGGATATTGAATGTCTATATTGTACTCACCAGGTTCTACCCCTTTAACAATAAATTCGCCATTGCTATTTGTATAAACATAGTATGCCAGTTCACCAGCTCCTTCGCCTTTAGAAGTACTTCTCCCTCTGCGTAGTGTAACACCTGCGCCATTAACCCGGCCCCTCGCTTCTGTTCTTCCGCCATCGGGTATTTCTTCTTCTAAATACCCTGCAAACTGACCTACATCACCAGTTGGGTTTGCACTCAAAACAGCTGTGATATTGGCTGTGATATCTCCATTGATAAAGAGTGTATCTGCCTCTGCCCAGAATACAGTGTTACCAAAATAGGTAGGAATAGCGTTGGGGTGGGTTAAGGTGTCCACCACACTAACCAATAAATAATCATCAAGAACAACGTCATTCATTTGAAACTGACCAACATTGGTCATGGTAACAACCTGAGTAGTATCATAACCATTAGTATTCACCCGTAAGAGTATAACATCACCATTAGTAGCGGGATCCGTTTCATTTACGTTAATCTGACCAGTACAGATTGCCGTTGCTAAAACGGTTTTTGTAGCAGAGGTAATTGTTAAACCTGGAATGGCAGGGTTTGTAGCCTCACAATAATAATCTCCCATATTGCTCCGGTCGATTGAAGCAATATCTATCGTATTCGTTGTTTCTCCGGTTGCAATCGCTCCATTTTTAAACCACTGATATTCGTTGGCTGCACCATCTACAATAAAGGAGAATGATGTTGGGTTACCTGCTGGAATTAACTCAAATATTGGTTGATCATTAGTCTGCTGCTCTCCAATCACCAATCCAGGCAAGCTGCCTATTAATTCAAAATCTCCAAAATCCAATTTGTTATTTGATAGATTGATATTTGTAAGTGCCGTTAACCCGGAAAGATCACTTTGAATATCATTAATTAAGTTTCCACTCAGGTCGATATCTGTTATTCTTGCCAATTGGTTGAACTCAGCCGGAATCGGACCTTCAATATTATTCTCGGGCAGCGCTAACGCTGTTACGCCATCTGCTGCTGCCGAAACTCCAAACCATGTATCAATATCACCTGTCTTCCAATTTGTATTGTCAGTCCAGTCATCACCATTGGTAGCATCATAAAAAGCCACTAATGCTGTTGAATCCGCTTCTAAAGCGTTTCCCAGGTTTCTAAATACTTTGTTTACAATATAATATCCACCAGTGACTAAATCTAAATCACTATCACCATCCAAATCACCGAAAGCGAGGGTTGTATATTCATCTCCTTTTCCTAAGTTAAGATCATCTCTAACAAAGACGCCATTGCCATCATTAGTGAAAAATTGGATTCCAACCTGATAATCGGCTGTAGCAATATCTAAATCACCATCATTATCAACATCTGCCAAAGCTGCCTGATAAATATAACCTCCAGAGTCCACTCCACTGGGATCTTCTGTAAAAGTACCTGCCCCATCATTAAGAAAAATGAAATTCAAAGGGTTGGTTTCGTACCCGTTGCCAACAAATAAATCCTGATCAGAATCCCCATCTAGGTCACCTAATATTATCACTGTTGCGTCAAGATTACCACTTGCTACAACACTACCACTAGAAGTGAAATTACCTAATCCGTCATTATCAAATGTTTCGATAGTATTTTGGTAACCTACTAGAATTTCCAAGTCCGCATCACCATCGACATTTCCGATATCAATTACGCAGTTATTGGTGGCAGAAAGCAAAACATTTGTTTCCTCGGTAAAATTCAAGCTACCTTGATTTAATAATGTTTTTAAATAATACTGAGTAGATCCTACTTTAGCAATTAATGCAATGTCAAGATCGCTATCACCGTCTAAATCTGCCAGTGCAATATCAACTGTTTCATATATTCCATACCCTCTGTTTGAGTTAAAGAAAATATTGCCAGCATCAGTTGTCCAAATATCAAAACCAGGATAATTCACCCCACCATTATCAGGGATAGCCACAAAATCTAAATCAGCATCGGCATCTAAATTACCAAATACTTGTTTTTCATTGGAATAAGAAAGTTCTTCCTGAAAAAGTGTAAAATTCTGTCCTGAACCATCATTAAGCCAAACCCTTGGTGTAGCACCCTGTACTATATCTAAATCACCATCACCGTCAATATCTACTAAATCTATATCGTAGGAAGTAGCAACGGTAACTATATTAGTAGGATTTAATGAAAAGGTAAGACTACCTGTATTTTCATATGATTCTATATTGCCGTTATTAACGAATAAGTCAATATCCCCATTGCCATCTAAATTGGCGGGCAATACGCTACCACTTAATACTTGTGGATTTATAAATATTGCTGAGCCGGAATTTTCGAAAATGAAAGTTTCTCTGTTTTCAGAACTCATAATCACTTCAGGATTATTGTCATTATTTAAATCCCTGATGATTAAATCATCTGCTCTGGTTCCATTTGTTGCTGTAAAAAGTGTACCTGCAGCAAAGACTCCAGGAGATGATTGTAACAACGGTGTAAGCTGAACATCCTGACCAGAAATAGCAGTCAGTAGAATATCTACATCCGAATCATTATCTAAATTACCAATAGCTATTTCATCATATCCAAATAGATAAAAGAAGCCGGAGTTGTCCGTGAAGTTACCCGACCCATCATTAGTCAAAATTCGAATTCCATTGTTAAATCCAGGATCCTGACCTCTATAAACAATATCAAGATCAAGATCTCCATCCATATCTGCTACACCAAATAGTTGAAAGACACCATAGCCTCCAAATCCAGTACTAGTGGAGTATTGAGTGAAGTTAAAAGTATCATTCAAATATATTGAAATACTACCAGGGCTTGTGGTTTGATCATAATAAGCATAATCGGCATCCCCATCTCCATCAAAATCAGCAAAAAGAACCCTATCTGTCTCTAAAAAATCATTTCCAATACTGCCCAATTCCTCAGTAAAATTTCCGCTTCCATCATTTTGTAAGATATTGGTAGTCAAAGGGTAGCCGTATTGTCCTCTTACGGTTAATAAGTCCAAATCCCCGTCTCCATCAAAATCGGCTAATTCGGCTAGTCTTAATACATCAAAATTGGTGATCGGAATATTCTGCTTATTAAATGTAAAGTCACCATTATTGATAAGCAATACAGGCGCCTCAGTGTATGTTAGATATATTGCATCATCATCACCATCATTATCGAAATCTCCCATAAACGCACCTACACTAGCTGCTTCACCAAGTTGTTGAACTTGCGTAAAAAATATATTCTGAGCTTCGGTTTTGGCACCTGCGCCTTTGTTTTTAGTTACTCTATTTGCCCATTTCTTTTTGGGTTCCTTTGTTTGAGCCAGTGAAGTAGAGGTAACTACAACGCCCAATGCCAAAGCAACTGCCCAATGCTTAAAACCAAAGGTTATCTTAATGTTAGTTTTTGCCCCAAGCTCTTTTAATTGCCTTTCAACTTTTTTTAGCCTTTCAACAGCACTATATTTTTTCCTTGCAGTTAACGATTGAAAGTTTCCTTCCTCTATTCCTTTGAGGAATCTTGAAGATAACTTTTGATGCTTGGCTTTAAGCCGTTTAGCGAGCAGCTGATTTAAATTACTCATGATGTAACTGATTCGTTTTTTTCTTCTTTTTCCGGTTGAGCCCAGAAAACTTCTTGTTCAGTAATAACTGATGATTTATGCATTTGCTTGGCATGATTTAACACGTTAGGTCGCATCATACCAGGTAAAATTTTCAAATCAAATAATTCCTCTACAGAGGTTTGGTATAGTATGTGCCCACAAGGTTGTCCTGTAGGAATATAAATAACAGAAATACCACATACTACAGAATTTTTGGCAATTGGTGCCTCTTTAAACAATGAGCTGTTTGGTCTCAGTTTAGAAGTAGCAACAAACAAATAATCCCCTATTCTATCCATACCTCTCACAAACCCATTGAGCTTTGTTACTACATCGTATTTACCATCTTCTACATTTACTTTTACTACCTCGCCAGTTGCTGAGAGCAGCATCCACAATCCATCCTCATAGATTCTGGGCGAATGAGGTACTGGTAATTTATCGCCAATAATGGCGTTGGATTCAACATCCATTAATA
>NZ_JAVJUY010000207.1:0-2388 GCF_040220315.1 Fulvivirga sp. | reverse complement strand
TTTAACCACCTATTTATTTGCCAGTAAAGTGGTGCTTGGTTATACTTTAATTGTGATTTTTTCTACTATCACACTCATCATTTTATTAGTAACTATCATTTCCAATTTCTATAAAATAAGTGCCCATAGTGCAGGCGCCTGGGGAATGGTAGGTTTTATGACGGCCTTAAATTTTAAATATCCAGACAGCAGGTTATTTTTCCCTGTTATTCTAGCCATTATAATGGCCGGAATTATTAATTCATCACGATTATTATTGAATCAACATAATTTAAATGAGGTTATTGCAGGTTCAATTATGGGCTTTTTGGTCTGCTTTGGATCGATTTACTTTTTAACTTAATACTATGTTTGAATTTCTTAAATACGAAATAGATAATGGGGTAGCTACTATTACCCTCAACAGACCAGAAGTTTATAATGCATTTAATGATGGCTTGAGTTACGAACTTCAGGATGCTCTTAAACAAGCAACTAGAGATGATTCTGTAAGGGTAGTGGTGATAACGGGAGAGGGCAAAGCCTTTTGTTCTGGACAGGATCTAAAAGCATCTTCAAAGGCAGAGAAGAGATCTTTCATAGATTCCCTTCATAAAAGGTATAATCCGATCATTGGCGCTATGAGAAACATGCCCAAACCGATTATTGGAAGATTAAATGGGGTAGCAGCGGGAGCAGGATGTTCATTGGCCTTAGCATGTGATATTGTTGTAGCCGCTGAAGAATCGATGATGGTAGAAGTATTTGTGAATATTGGTTTGGTATTAGATTCCGGTTCTTCTTATTTTTTACCTCGACTAGTTGGCTCGGCCAAAGCATTTGAAATGAGTACCATGGGCACAAGAGTGAAAGGTAAAGAGGCTTTTGAAATGGGATTGGTAAATAAGGTGGTGCCATTGGCTGATTTGGATGCTGCAGTTAAAGAATATACAGATTATTATGCTAATGCACCCACCAAAGCGATTGGTATGATGAAAAAAATGTTGAATAAGGCGGGTAACAGCTCATTGGACGAGATGCTAGATTACGAAGCATACTGCCAGGAAATTGCCGGAAACAGTGAGGATTACAAAGAAGGTGTGAATGCTTTCTTGGAGAAGCGGAAAGCTCAATTTAAAGGAAAATAAAAAGACCTCATTAGAGGCCCTTTCATTTAAGATTTATTCTTTTAGAATCCTGTGAATGACACACCAATGGTGGTGTTATTTACCTCCGAACCTGCAAATCCATCGCTTGTATTCCATAGCGGGTTTAAACTTTGATAATAGAAGACATTAAAACCTCCTACACCTACTCTGGCTGTTACACCATATCTGAACTTGCTTAAATTAAAGTCGTTGTGCACTTTGGTTTTATAAATTTCACCATCCACATCTTGCTTTATTTTCGTGTGGGAGTTGAATAGATAACCAACCTTAAATCCAACACCAACCTTAAAACTTCTCTTAGTATCAGAAGGGTTTGCATAAAATCTCAGTTCAACTGGAATATCAATGTAGTTGGTAACAAGCATCGATTTTTTCATTCCCCCGCCAAAAATGGTATCGAATGCAATTACTTCATTCCCATCAACATCAAAACCCTTCACTGGCGTAACATCTTCATCAAATTTGTAGCGATCGAGACCTAAACCGATACCAGGAAGGATGTAAAACTTGGTGTTTGCGATTCTAATATCTCTTAGGTAATAAAAATTAATAGTTCTTGAGCCTAAAAGCTCTGTAGCAATTTCCGGATCGTTATTTTGAAGGACATTGAATCCAAAATCAATCACCAATGTTCCGGGAACATCTGGCTGAGCCATCTTTTTTTGTGTTTTAGAAGGTTTTCTTTCTTCGGGGTTACCAGTAGCCAAAACTGATAATGAACAAATGCTTAATATGGATACTAGAAGTGCTTTTCTCATAATGTATTAACAAAAAATTTGCTTTGTTATTGTAGCGCGCAAAGATAGTGTTTTTTAAAAAAGTACCTTTTTTTGAGAGAATTAATTACATAACTTTGCCACTTCTTAAAAATGGCCTCGTACCTGCCTGTAGGCAGACTTGGTTATTAAGTGAAGACATGGCCTCGTAGCATAACTGAATAGTGCACTTGATTACGGCTCAAGAGGTTGCAGGTTTGAATCCTGCCGAGGTCACAAAAGAAGCCCCTGAAAAGGGGCTTTTTGTTTTAGTCTAATCCAATCATGATGAATGCACCCCAGAATATTGGGTCAGGATATTTTGTTCTAAGTTCTTTCTTAGCTTCTACGAAAGACTCACGTTTCTTGCCCGTATGTAGCCACTTGGTATAGAACTTCACCATCAGTTCCTGCGTTGCGGCATCATCCACTTTAAACATACTCATAATTAGTGTCTTGGCGCCTGCAACAATAAATGCCCGCTG
>NZ_JAVJUY010000206.1:0-17520 GCF_040220315.1 Fulvivirga sp. | reverse complement strand
CTCATCTATAGCATCTAAAAGCTCGGAATGATTAGTATTCTTGGTGATATAGCCTGAAGCACCTGACACTAAGGCCTGAAACACCAAATCGCTGTTTTCATAAATTGTATTTACAATGAATTCCACATTCGGATGACTCTTTTTCATAATGGAAATGGCTTCTATCCCATTCATACCGGGTAGCTCTAAATCCATTAAAACTACATCCGGATTATCAGACTTTATCTTTTTAATCGCATCTTCCGCATTCGTGTACGTATTTACTACGTAGTAATTACTCACACTATTAATAATCAGCGAAAAGCCATCCCTTACTGCATCATTATCTTCAACAATTACAATTCTTGACTTATAATAACTCATTTGTACATAATTTTAATTAACAACATTTACCTGAGTTCTGAATCTGATTTTTGTTCCGTTATTATTACTTTCTACTTCTAACGTAGAATTTATTTCTTTAGCCCTGTTTTTCATACTTTTCATACCCATGCCCTTTTTAACACCTTCTTTTATTCCTGAACCATTGTCTTGCAAAATGATCTCGAAAGCATCGCCAATACTTGTTAATGACAGCTCTACTTTGCTGGCACCGGAGTGCTTGAGTACATTAGTCATCGCTTCTTTAAATATTAGTACCAATTGTCTACTCCACCCACTTGGCAATGGTATTTTTGAATTAGTTAATCCATCTGCACTGGCGTAAAAATTTATTGGGGATTTTTCAAAGAGATCCTCACCAAAGTCCTTGATGTAAGTATATATTTCATTAAGCTCATCGCTGTCAGGATCCATTGTCCATATAAAGTCTTTTGTACCAGAAAACAGACTATTGGTGTGCTTTTGAATATTGGTTAGCAAACTGTCAATCTCTTCAGATTTACTTTTTAATTTCAGGTTTATAAGATTCACATAGACTGAAATACTGGCCAACTGGTTGCCAAGATTATCGTGAAAATCACGTGCCATTCGCTTCCGTACTTTTTGCTGCTCTTCATTACGAATTTTTTCTAAAGTCAGGAATTTATTTAGCTTCACCCTCACACGATAATCATAAAATGTTTTAAATAAGCCGGCTACTAACGCAGCAGATAAGACATAAAACCACCAACGTTGCCAGATAGGTGGTGTTATCACAAATTTATACACAGCAGGATTTGCTGACCATACCCCGTCACTGTTTGACGCTATCACTTCAAACTTGTATTCATTTGGTTTAAGATTAGTATATACTACTTCTCGTCTAGAAGTACTTTCAGACCACTTTCCTCCTTCCAAACCAATTAATCTATATTTATATTTTACTTCATAAGGATTACGCAGACTAGAACCAAAATATTCGATCACGATATTATTATCTGAGTAATTAAGCTCGACATTTTCAGGAATATGCAACCAGCTTTTTAATTTCATACGGTAATCTTCCAGGTTGTTATTTTCATAGACAAGATTAAAGTCTTTGATGTATACAAGAGGCTCAACTTTATTGACCTTTTCATTGATTGAATTATAAAGAAACACCCCTTTATCATTTCCATACCACACCCTTTTATCACCTTCCTTTAATACCGCCCCGTAGGTAGTTTGTAGATCTTTAAAGCCTTCCACCCTGCCGTACTTTTTAATTCTTTTTACTTCACTTTTTTCATTTAGCACAATGCGATCTACACCTCGTTCATTTCCTATAAGTAAATCACCATCATGCTCAATGATGCTATAAATAAGATCAGAACTTAGACCATCAGATGTTGTATAATAATTAATTGAATCACCAGCAATCCTTGCAACCCCGTGACCCGAATAGCCTATCCATAACACTTCTTTTTCAGAATATATCGCTGTATTTATTCGATTATCAAACAGGGTTACAGGCAATTTCAAGTTCTCAATACTATCATTTTTATACACATGAAAACCTGATCTTGTAACGATTAACACTCCATCTTCTTTATATTCTGAAATACCCCAAATAACGTTGTCAGCAAGACCATTCTGTTTAGTGAAATTTATAAATCGAGTACCATCATATTTGCTTAAGCCATTTACAGCACCAATCCATAAATTTGAATTTTTGTCTATATAAAGTTGCCTGGTGGCATCATAAACAAGTCCATCAGCAGTAGTGTAGTTTTTAAATGTTTTGTTTTTGTATTCATAGATACCAGAGCTTCTTGTACCAAACCATAGTGTACCATCAGTACCTTTTGTGCTACATGTTATGTAATTTAACGCTCCGTTTTGATTAATGTCCGTGAAGCTTTTTCCATTATAAGTAGATAGACCATTTCCAAACGACCCTAACCAAATATCTCCTTCCGAATCCGTTATTATTGTTGTTATTGGCAAGTTAGTGAGGCCATGTTCTTCTCCAAAAAACAAAAAAGATTCAGTGGCTAATTTAAATAGCCCATCTCCATCAGACCCAAACCAAACTGTACCTTCTCTATCCTGTATAATGGATGTAATTCCTTTATTTGTCAATCCTTCTCGTTGACCAAAAGAAAAATTATCTTCTCCCACAACTTTAATTGCCCCTGTTGCAGTAACCAACCAATAAGTTGTTGAATCAATTGACTCCATAGCTTTTACAAAAACATTTTCAAGCAATAAACTATCTGAAGCAATATTTTGAGCGTTATATTTTAATAACCCCTTATTTGTACCTACCCAAAATTGATCGTTGGTATCTTGCTCAATAGATAGTAGGTAGCCTTTAAAAACGGAATTATCTAACATAAGCATGGCCTTGTTGGCTTCAAGTTTATATAAACCTCTAATAGCAGATACAAACCAGATATTACCTTCACTATCTTCATCTATATCAATTATTCTATCAGTAGGAATTAAACCCTTAATGTCGAGAATAGCTATCGAATCATTGATATCTATTTTACCCAACCCACCCCCTGGTGCAGAAAAATAAATATCACCATCTGTTGCTTCAAAAATTACATTAATGCTATTATCAGTAGTTTTAGTCGTATCTGAATGAAAATTTTTGATATGAAAACCATCTAGTTTCGAAATCCCTTCTGCGGTAGCCGCCCAAATATTGCCTCTTTTATCATTAAGGATATCTCGAACATAATTACTTTCTAGTCCATTTTTTATCGTATAATTCTCAAAAGTTATTCCATTGAATTTGGAAAGTCCACCTCCTGCCGTTGCCAGCCATAAATTTCCAAACTGGTCTTCACAGATATCTGTCACACGGTCGTGAGCCAACCCATCGCTAATATCATAATTTATAAAATTGTACGACTGTGTGAGCCCTTCTATTTTACCAGAGATACTTAGAATCAATATAAATGCGAATTTCTTAACCATTAACTTGGTGCCAACATCGGAAGATTTCAATAGAGCATTCTCACCTATTTAGGGGGATTTGAACTTGATTATCTTAAAATATACAATTTACCAAATCCATTTTTAAATGCCTTGTCGGCTGATGTACTTCTTTGCTTAACAGCTTCACCACCTTTTTTGATAAAAACACGATAGAGATAAACACCATTAGCCAGTTGATCTCCAAATTCATCCCGGCCATCCCAGGCGTAATCCGTTAAGTTATTACCAATAAAAATCGGCCCTATTTCATCTTGAGTGATTTCCCTGACCACCTTGCCTGTCACTGTCATTATTTGTATAATGATCTCATTAGGTATGTCTGATCCTGTTAGTGTAAAAACAAAACGCGTACTTGTAGAAAACGGGTTTGGGTACGGGTAAAAGTTAGTTACTGTTGATTCATTAATCACCTCAAATGAAATAAGGTAGGGCTCTTCTCCGCTTAAGTTACCGGCTTCATCCATGGCTTCCACTCGTAACGTATACGTACCGTCTTCCAACCTATTTGGCCTGTATTCTACTTTAAAGTCTTCTTCTGCCGTTGCGGCAGTCCAATTAATTTGATTTGATGAAAATGGCACCCTGCTAAAATTGCAGGTTTCGCACTCTTTTTTAATAAATATCTGCATGGCTGTTGTATCAGATACCTGTATGTAAGGATTCTCATCTTTCAGTCTGATAGTAATTTGTGGCGTAGGCGAAACGATATCACCATTCAATATATATCTTCCGTCAAATAACACATCTAATAAAGGATCAATTTCATCTTCAGCCACTAGTATGTTGCTCCTTAAATCAAGAATATTATTATCATAATACTGTTCAGGCTCAACTCTTGGATTAACACTGATCTTATAATCATTTGTGCCCACTTTGCCCCGTGTTACCACTGCAGTACTAAATGAAGTTGTATCCCCCGGTTCTGGAGAAAATATATTGAAAGTTTTAATTGCATTCTGACTGAAAGACCTGGTAAATACTTCTTGTCTTACCTGCAAAGAATCCAAAAAAGAGTGGTTAGAAATATTTACAAATTTATACTCGCGTTGTACTGGTTGGCCTTCTTGTACATTAAGAACATCAAAATTTGGTGTTTCAGCAACCAATATACCTTCTGCAACAGGTGTGTATATTACCTGCCATTTATTAATTGTTGGAGGTGTAAGGTTCTGATTGTCAGAATTATTAAACCGCAACCTTAGAAAAGGGTATTCAGCCGCACTGATAGTTGAAATATCAATAGGAAAGACCGTGGTTCCGGAGAGTAATACTGTTTCATTTCGGTTTAAATCTACACCTATCACATCCAGGTCAAAATTATCGGATAGCTCATTTATGGCTCTAAATTCAATCGAATTCCAATTATTGGCCGGGCCAATTAATCCAGATAAAACATTACCTGAAGATTGGATACCAGTAACGGTTAAATTAACGGTTAATTGTTGCTCCGATGCCGGTGTTTCTGATGTTTTAAACTCCGTTGCACTACCTATTGCACTACCTTTTTTACCATAAAGGATATATGGTTCTCCACTTTGAAGCGAAGTTATATTTGCCGAAGAAGCGCCAATTTCTTCCAATTTAGACAAAACATTAGCAGACCATGATTGTGGCATCGGATTTCCAATGGTATAAAGCACTACACTATCTCCATCATTCACATTATCGATGTAGTCAGTAATATCATTGCTACCAGATTCTAATTCCGCAAAAGTAAAGCTGTTGATTACTTGTGGCGTTCTTCCACATGTTCGGTTATCCTGAAATATTAATGGTACAGCGGCATAAGGTATAGCATCATTTTTATTAAAGGCAATCAAATTCACCGTATTGTTCCTACACCTCTTTTGATTATCGATATTGTATTCCAAATTGTTGATGCGAACAGAAACATCGACATTGGTTGCAGTATCTGACCCAAAAGTGATGATGCTTAAATCCCTGATAGTTTTAAGATATTCAATTTCTTCATTTGCTATATCTACCTCTAACCCGTTAAACACATTAGATTTGAGCTGTGGAAACTCCGATTGAGACCACCCCTCCTGTCCTTGGTTTATAAAAATGAATGAGCTCTCCACCCATTCTTCACTTTCACCACTTTGGGCATTAGAAAATTTTGTTCGCCAATAATAGACAATGCTATCATTAGCTGGCACATTTGGCAAAAGGTCTGTATTCCACCTGGCAATTAATTTTGCGTTTACAGTGGTTGATTTCAAAAAAGGGCTATTAAAGTTGGCAGTAGTATCCAGCTGAAATAGAAATTCACGTGTACCTTCTAACAAATCAGAAGACTGTGCTATAAATTGTACAGGCTGTTCATTGACAATCGCGTAATTTATGGGGTATAAATTACTAGTCCCGAAAAGCGGAATGAAAGCATCTACAGATGCAGAATTATTATTCTCGTCTAATTCCGGAATAGTAAAATCACTGTCTAACAGAACGGAAAAAGTGTTATTGCCAAATCCATTTTCCCCGTTATTCTTTATGCAAAAAATAAGCGTATCCAGATACTTAACACTAGGAAAAATTGAATCATAATTGATTATACTATTGTTGGATAGTGTCCGGCTTATTGAAACCTTGATCGAATCATTTCGCGTTCTTCCAAAATTTCTAACCGTTAGTTTCACGGCAAAAGAATCTAAACTTGCTGTGAGTACCTCGTTATTAAATGCTTCAACACTAATATCATTCTCAGTTATGGCATAATCCGGTACCTCAGGACCAAAAAGTTTAATTGCCGGATCGCCTAATAGTACCATTTGTTGTACCTGTGTTATATTATTTTCCGATATAGCACTCTCAGCCATGTAAGAGCGAGCCACTTCTTGCTGCACTTCAGCTATAGGCTTACTTACAAAAACAGAATCTCCAAAACCTATTTCATAAAAGAAATCGGAATAACGTTTCAAATTACTGACAAACCCAAAGGAACTGTGCGCAATAAAACCTAATGCACCCTTGTTTTCTGCAAGTATCCAGTCTTCTCCAAACGTAACTGATGCATTAAAAAATTGTCCTGCATTACAACCATTAATCAAAAAGAATGGATATCTACCCGTATTATTATATCCTAGCGTTGGGTCCGTAACAAAACCAATATCAATATCAATAATGCCAGGTGCACTATGTCCGTAAAAGGTAATGAGATTTAATCCTTCATTTACTTCATCAGCAACATTAATGAGTTCAATTGTGCTGCCCGATGTTTTTGCAATCGTACGCACATCACCCCCTAGAAAAACATCTTCAGCTACGGCTTCAAATCCATCCATAAACCCTCTGAAATTGACTAATTCAGCCTCTGAAATTCCTCCACTCAGATGCAAAATGTTTTTACGCCACAAGTCATCAAACGGAGTGGATTCCATTTCAATTACCTTATTCAGGTAATTCATTACCTGATCAGAGCTACGTGCAGGTAACCTTCCTACAGGCACTGCTGGTTCATAAATGGTTGCTCCTAGCCCCGCAGTAAATACCATGTCAGAACCCGGGGTGCCAGCTGATGGCACAAGATCTCTGATTTGATAGCTAACGCCCGACTGGGTGATATTTATAACACCTGCAGGGTTACGATAAAAGTTAAGTGATGGCCCTAGCCCCTTACCTATTATAAATAAGAATTCAGGACTGCCATTATCTACCATAAAGCGCATAAAATCATAAATGGCTAATGGGCTGCTGATTCCATAATTAAACTGATTAAAAAGCAATTGAATGTCAACCACCAATGTATCGTAATCGCCTCCGGCAGTTGAGGATCTGTATCCGGCAAATGACTTAACCGGATTAGAAGAGCCCGAGGCCGGTTGCATTAACCTCTTATGACTGATAATCAAATAATTATGATTTGATGGGTCAATATCCCTGAAATTAGATCGTCTAATTACAGGGGTTTTGAATGTGGCACCGTTCGCCCAAATTTTTCTTTCTGATAAAGTGCCATTTATTATTGCACTTATTCCTCCACCAATAGTATTACTGCCTACTCGTACAACATTATTGACATCTGTTACATCGTAAAGTTGAGTTTGAGCAGGGCTATTGACTATTTCAATATAAGATTTATTGGATGCCTGTATCGGAAGTGTAAAAAGCTCACTTGGAACAGAATTCATATCAAACTGTCTCGGGTAATCAAGCTTTAAATAAGAAGTGCTCATCAAATCATTGCCACCTGAAACGCCTAATGCCGAAACACGAACAGTAAGAGAACCTGCAGCAGAAATATCCGACCACAGTAAATTAGAAGTAAATAATTGCGTATTGTAATTTTCAAACTGTACAGACCCCAAACTCCTTAATGAAGAAGAATTTGGCCCAACACTTATACTAACATTATGTGATAAGTTGTCTCTACCAACAAGCAATAATTCTAATCTGGGTACTCCATCGCTCACCTGCTGATCATTGATTCCTGACAGAACAAAATCGGCATTTTGGTTTTCCTGAATAGCTGCGCTGGTCCAGCCTTCACCAATATCAAAAAATGTATAACGTGTGAATTCTTCTGCTGAATAACCTTGACCTGGAGAATAGGTGGTAGCATTAATCTGTAAAATCTGTTCATTTTCTGATGTTAATGCTGGTAAACCTCCCGTATTATTTTCAGAGTAAGAAGTCATTCTCTTACCATTCACTGGAGTGAGGTTATACGTTAAAAAATAGGAAGAAGTATCTGTATAAATACTATAGTAAGAATGCGGCTGTGCGCTTTCAGGTTGGTAAAGTCTTGCATCATTTTCGCCATAATTGGCCTCACCAAAAAACTCAATAAAATCAGTTGTATTAAATACGGCATCTCCCTGTCCATTAACAAAAATTGCCTGTTCCTGTCCTTTATAAAAGAGTTGCAAACGTCTGGGGTCCACTGTCGTTACAGGAAAGCCAGCATTTTGCAAGTCGGCAAAAGTTAATCTGTAAATTCCATCTTCAGCCAGCGAAACCCGATAATAGGATTTGTTAAAATATATCCACTCAATTCAATAAGACTGACCATTAACATTTATCCAGTTAATCAGACAAAAAATTAATACCATTCCACGCCTCCACATCCTTTCAATCATTTATCAAAAGAAGCTTTAAGTGAAAAAACATGACTATATAATGAGGCTGATTGATCTCCAATATCCGTTAATGCATAATCAAGCTGTACTTGCTTTATTTTTATGCCTAATCCAAAATTTGGCTGCACTGTTGTATAGGTAGAGCCATCAAAGTTTTTAATTTCCTGAATATTGCCGGCACCAAAACGAATGAAAAACGATTTCAAGTAGTCAAACTCAAGACCCAGGCTTGGATCTAATGAAATGACCTCCGATCGAATCAATACATTACGTTCACCATCAAATGTGTTGGCCAAATCAAGTGAGGCAAGTACTCCGAATTTTTCTTTAATTTTTTGATAACGAGCAATTCCAATGATCATTTTTGGCAATGTTACTTCAATAGAATTCTCTGGAATATCGTTACCTGTTTGCAAATAAACATCTTCTACCAATGTTGTATTATGATTCCACGCATTAAACGTTCCTGTCACATCTCTAAACATTAATCCAAATTGCCAGCTTTTAACTTTTAACTGAGCGCCTACATCCAGACCAAAGCCCCAGGCAGTGGCAAAATCTCCTGCCACACGGTGTATTACCTTAAAATTACCCCCTACTTTAAGACCTTCTAAGAAGTTGATCTTTCTTGCATAAGAAATGAGAAAGGCATAATCCGCAGCAGAGAAAAACCGAATGTTATCATAATTTATCGCCCCGTTAGCATCATATAAAAAACGCGTATCTGGTATGTCATCAACAGCAAATCGTATCATTGAAACTGCCAGTGCACTTGAGGAATCTATTTTCGTGGCAAACCCTGCGTAATCATATTTTGCAATACCAGCAAAATACTCGGCATGCATTAATGAGCCTTGATAGGTCGAAGACAAGTCAACCAAACCAGCAGGATTCCAGTAACCAGCAGTTACATCATCTGCAATAGCCGTTTGTGATCCAAACATACCCAATGCCCGCGCACCAACACCAATGGATAAAAACTCATTGCTGTATTTGGGGGCACGCTGAGCTTCGGCCACAAAACCAATACAAATGAATAATAGTATTATGAAAGTAAAACGCTTCACGTTTAAGGTTTTAGTATCTTGTAAATATATCGAATGCCTTCCCTAATTAAGTATCCAAATGGCGTAATTCTTTCATTTTATTCCTGCTAAACCAAATAGGTAAACTCCCTAAAAAAGTCTATTTATTGATCTTTTCTAACTTTTTATAATACTTTAATATGAATATTGCATGCAAGCTAATATTTTTTACTTAGTACTTGGCCATACATAGTACTTTTCCGTATACACTAACCAAAGGTCAAAAACTCAGCCTTCGGGCTTACAAAAAAATAACTATATGAACCTGGAAAATACACAAGTACAAATGAGGAAAGGTATTCTGGAGTATTGCATATTAAATATCATTTCTCGGGGTGAAGTATATGCTTCAGATATGCTGGAAGAATTAACGTCTGTTAAAATTATGGTGGTGGAAGGCACTTTGTACCCATTACTTACCAGGCTGCGCAAAGCGGGCTTGGTAGAATATAAATGGGTAGAATCAACTGGCGGGCCGCCCCGTAAATACTATACCTTAACAAATGAGGGTAATGATTTCTTAAAACACTTAGATAATACATGGAAAGACCTGGTGGAGTCAACGAAGAGAATTAAATCTTCAAAAAAAAGTAAGTAAATACCACCACTCTATAAATTATATCAGACATGAAAAAGAACATAAGTATAAATATAAGCGGAATCATTTTTCACATCGAAGAAGATGCCTTTGATCAGTTAAAGGATTATCTGGATAGTATTAATAGGTATTTTTCAACCTTTAATGATAGTCAGGAAATCATCTCAGATATCGAAGGCAGGATTGCCGAAATCTTCCTTTCGAAGCTGAATGATGATAAGCAGGTTATTACACTGGAAGATGTAGAAAGTCTGAAATCTACCATGGGTAGCATCAAAGATTTTCAGTCAATAGAAGAAGATTTTGAAGAAAAAGCATCAGAAGAAAAGCATACTGGTGAAAGAAGCTTTGAAGAAAGTGGCTCTAAAAAATTATACCGGGACGAAAAGAGAAGGATTTTGGCCGGGGTTTGTGCAGGAATAGCTCACTATTTTAATATAGATCCCCTTTGGATTCGGTTACTCTTCTTCATCATTTTAATAGGTACGGGTGGTATATTAATACCAGTCTACCTGGTCATGTGGGCAGTAGTACCTGGAAACAAAGACTTGCCTGGCGATAAAAAACTTAAAAAGATGTTTCGTGATGGTGAATCGAAAGTGATTGCCGGAGTGTCATCTGGGGTGGCTAATTACTTTGGTGTTGATGTGGTGATCATTCGAGTAATTTTTGTGATCTCGCTCTTGATAGGCGGTTTTGGTCTGCTCACCTACATACTCCTTTGGATAGTACTACCTGAAGCTAAAAGTGTGAGCGACAAAGTACAGATGAAAGGAGACCCAGTTACTCTATCAAACATCGAAAGTAATATCAAGCAAAACTTGAATGTAAAAGAAGATGAAGACGAAGGTATTTTTGTAAAACTTCTTTTATTCCCTTTCAGATTGGTTGCACTAATCATCGAGGCTATCGGCAAAATTCTCGGTCCTTTTGCAAGACTATTTGTGGATATGGTAAGGATCATCATTGGAGCTGCTTTGGTATTAACCGGTATTGTTTCAATCATTTCATTGGTTATTGCTCTTGGAGCCATCATAGGAATATTTAGTTCAGAGATGGCAGATATTTCATTCTTTCACATGGGTGACTTGGGCATACCACTAGAAACTATGACTAACGGCATACCGGGCTGGACAATAGCTGCTGCTGTAGCCGCTTCTGTTATCCCTTTCTTCTTTATGGTGTTGTTAGGTTCCTCCATAATTGCAAAAAGAATTACGTTTAGCGCTAACACCGGCTGGACTCTCTTTGCAGCTTTTGTTGTGAGTTTGATTGTACTTGCTATAAACGTGCCTATGATTGTTTTCAATTTTAGTGAGGATGGGGAACATAAAAAGACAGAAACCTATGATCTGGCTGCTAAAACAGCAGTATTAAAACTTAATAGGTATGGTTATGACGAGTATCAAATGACAAGCCTTAAAATTCGTGGCCATGCTGGGCCGGAATACAGATTAGAGCAGGTATTTGAAGCTCAGGGAAGATCCAGGTCTGATGCCGAAGAAAATGCCAAAATGGTTAGCTACAAAGTAGAGCAACAAGATTCTATTTTGTATTTCGATTCCAATTTCAAGTTTAACAGACATGCTAATTTCAGAGCACAGCGGTTAAACATGACACTATATGTGCCTTATGGCGCTAAGTTTATGATGGATGAAGACTTACGTCATATCCTTGAAAACACAATTTATCGTCATGGCTACAGGGTTTCTGATATGGAAGATAACGTTTGGACATTTAGTCCGTCAGGATTGGAGTGCCTCACTTGCGCCAATAGTGCAAGCCGTGATTACCAAGAGGATTATTCTGATTACGAGGAAGAGGAACGTAAATTAGCACCTACCCCTGATTACTCAAATAGAGATTATGACAGAACGTTCAAGCTCGATCCTTTCGATCGACTGGAAGTGGAAGGTGCCTACACCATGTACATTGAAAAAAGTTCAGAATATGGCGTTTATCTGGTTGGCCCGGATGATTTAGTAGACAGAATCAGAGTAGATCAGGATGGTGAAGATGTATTAATTACAATTCTGGATTACAATGAGGATTTCAATATCACCCTCGATAGGGACGCAGTGAAGATTATTGTTAAAACTCCAGGGCTAACCAATTTAGAAGTTACCGGAGCCACACAGGCATACATGAGCAACTTCAACTTAAAAAGGTTAAAAATCGATTTACTCGGAGCATCATCGCTCAAGGCTGATATTCTTGTAGATGATTTAACTGTAGAACTCACAGGGGCATCTGAGTTAGATATAACGGGTAGAGGTAATTACATGAGAGCCGATGCCATGGGAGCTTCCAATATTGACGCATTCGGGTTTAAGGTGAAAGATGCCAAATTAGAAGCTGAAGGTGTAAGCAGTATTAAAGCCTATGTTACAGATAATGTGACTATGCAAGAATCGTTTATTAGCAGAATAAAAATTAGAGGTGGCGCCAAAGTAAATGGCGATATTGATAGATTCTAAGGAATTCAATAACAACAATTCCTAAAGGTTGCAAAATGTGAAATTGGTCATATTACATTTTGTAACCTTTTTCATTTGAACCTCATGCAAGAATATTATTATATTCGCAGTAACTATGGATAACGGAATTTTAGATAAGGCCAAACTTGCCAAGACTCTGGAAGATCTTGCCAAAAATCATTTGGAAGAGCTTGAGCCGCAGGCATTAGCCGTTACATCTAACTATCCTGAAATACACAATCACCTCAAGGAAACGTCCAGAAGATTAAAACTTGCCAAGCAAAGGGAGCTAATGGATGACCATCAAACACATTTGGCATTTAGGCTTACTGTTAGAAACATCGTTAAAGACCTTCTAAAAGAAGAGGATAACAACTAATTCTTAGTACTGCTTCATTATTAGAAAATATTATTTTTGGATGCAACCTCATCCACAATAATTACATCTTGCGTATAGAAACATAAATGAAGCTGAAAATTCACCGTACAGAAGAAGAGTTATTAATTCAGGGGTGTCGCAAGTTTGAAAGACAGGCGCAGCATGAATTATATCAGAAGTATGCACCAAAAATGCATACCATCTGCCTGCGCTATGTGAAAGATCAGAGCGAAGCAGAAGATTTGACCATTCAGTCTTTTGTTAAAGTGTTTAAAAAAATAGATCAGTTTAAAGGTGAAGGAAGCTTTGAAGGTTGGATCAGGAGAATTGTAGTCAATGAATCGCTGGGCTTTTTAAGAAAGAATAAAAGCATGTACCTGGAAGTGGATATTGAAGCTGCCGAAAAAGAGCCGGATTATAATACGCTGGACTCATCGCTGGAAGCAGAAGATTTATTGAAGTTGGTGCAACAACTGCCAGTGGGATATAGAACAGTATTTAACTTATATGCCATCGAAGGCTACAGCCATCTGGAAATTGGGGAGGAATTGGGCATATCTGAAAATACATCCAAATCTCAACTAAGCAGAGCACGCGCACTATTACAGAAAAAACTGCTTGAAACAGAAGCGGTTCTTAAAAACAAAATTAACTAGCTATGAGCAACAAAGATTTAGATAGCTTATTTAAAAATAAACTCGAGGATTACGAGCATCAGCCCGCTAAGGACTTATGGTCTTCTATTGACGCTCAATTACCTCAGAAAAGTACGAAGCCTAAGTATTGGTTACTGGGAATTGCGGCCAGCTTATTATTGCTTGTTGGCGTTGCCATTGGCTTTTACATCAGCCACACAGAAATTGAGCAAAATCAACAACAGCTGGCTAATCAAACTAAGGATATAGAGAAAACTGAATTAATAGAAGAATCAAAAACTGATGCTTCATCAGAAATTTCAGATAATGATTTGCTGGCTGTGATTGAGCCAAACGAAAAGATGGAAGAAACGCCTGTGAAAACAATAGAAAAAAAGGCTGCAGTGAGCTCATCAATTAAAACAGAACATTTTAAAAGCAATGTTGAGCAGCCAATAGCCGAAGAAAAAGTTGAGGAAATAACACCTCTACCCGTAGAAACAAGGCCATTAGAACTAATTGCTGAAAAAAATATTGAGCCGTTAGACATATCCAATGCAACCGCTGCTGCAAATAAAGCATCTGAAAAGCAGGACGTAAGTAGCACAATCGTTTTTGATATAAAAGAATTTACCAAGGAGAATACGACTGTATTAGCTTCGGCAAATGAAGAAAAGAAAGAAAGTAAATTGAAACAACTGTTAAACATAGCAAAAGACATTAAAGAAGGAGAAAGCGGGTTAAGTGAATTGCGCGAAGCCAAAAATGATCTATTTGCATTGAACTCGAAGAAGAATGAAAAGGGAAGGTAAGTTGTTCAGATGTTTTATTGTGCTTTTCATGGCTTGCCTAATTTTTCCTGCAAACACATCAGCACAAAACAAGCCTGATACGCTCATTATCAATGCAGGTAAAAGTAAGCTTATGTTTATCATTAATTCGCCTGAAGATTTAGAGGAATTTGAAAAGTATGATTTAAATGCCGTATTGAAGAATTTAAAATTAAAGCTCACGTCAGATTCTGTGTTGGTATCAGAAAATACCAATGAAACACTAAAAAAAGACACAACACTTGTTGTGGAAGAGAATGAGTGGCGAGACAAAGATGATGAAGACAGATGGAGAAACAAGGAAGACGATAGCTGGAGAGGTGATTACAGCAGCACTACCAAAGTAAAAAAACGTGGCTCTGGAACTACAAGGCATCTGATCAATTTTGATATTGGTACTAACAACTACCTCACTGACGGTAAATTTCCGGAAGAATCCGATGCACAATATGCTGTCAGGCCTTGGGGCTCGTGGTATGTAGGTATTAACTCCATTTACCAAACCACAGTGTCAGATAGATTTTATATTGAATGGGGGCCTGGTATTAGCTGGTATAACTTTAAGTTCCAGGACGATAGAACCAGAATCACAGAAGTAGATGGAGTTACAACTTTTATTCAAGACCCTGACTTTACAAGGGATTACAAAAAGAGTAAGCTAACCGCCTCGTTCATCAATTTTACAGCTGTACCTATGTTGCAATTTGGACAAAAAAGAGAACGCAGAACTTCTAACTTCTCTAGTTGGAGCGATTGGAATAAGATTAACATCGGCAGATCGTACGGAGGCTTTAGAATGGGTGTAGGAGGCTATGCTGGATTTAGGTTAGGAAGTCATTCAAAAGTAAAGTTAGAGGGAGGCGACAAGGATAAAGAAAGAGACAACTTTAATCTGAACAACTTTAGGTATGGTGTTAGGGTACAGATGGGATTTCGAGGAACCGACTTGTTTTTTAACTATGATATGAACGAACTATTTACTGAAGACAAAGGGCCCAAATTAAATGCTTTCAGTTTTGGTATAATCTTATAAATCAATAACAACAAACTACAAATAACAACTCGTAGCTGAAGAGCTACACAGGAAAACTATGTCAAATTCAAAACTCAAAATGAAATGAAAACTATTAAACTTTTAACAATTGCATTTTTATCCATTTTAATTCTCAATCCTGCATTAGCGCAAGATGATGACGATAATGATAAATGGCGTAAGAAAAATTTAGGCACCCGTCACGACTTTTCCATTGACCTTGGTATTAACAACTGGCTGGAAGATGGAGAATTTCCCAATGATGAAAATGCATTATATGCCGTGCGGCCTTGGGGGTCTTGGTACGTTGGGCTTAATGCCATCAATGACACTCATGTTGCAGGACCACTACATTTAGAATGGGGTGTGGGCGTAAGTTGGTATAACTGGAAATTCGAAAACGAGGCTACCCGACTAGAAGAAGGTGATGATATTATCATCTTCAGCGAAGCACCTGAAGAAGTGGATGCTAAAAAAAGTAAGCTAACAGCAGCTTATTTAAATGCCAGTTTGGTGCCTGTATTAAAATTGGGTAATGGCAAAAGAACCAGAAGACACAGATGGGGCAATTTCGAGCCATTTGAAAACAAAGGTGGTTTCAGAATTGGTGCCGGTGGTTACGCAGGTTATAAACTAGCGAGTTATACAAAAACGGTTGTAGATGATAGAAACCGTGATAAAGACCATGATGGTTTTTATTTAAACAATCTGCGCTACGGTGTGCGAGTTCAACTTGGCTTTAGAGGTGTAGACTTCTTTGCTAACTATGACTTAAATGAAGTTTTCGTAGAAAATAAAGGTCCAGAATTAAATGCGTTTAGTTTCGGGGTGATTTTATAATGTAATTCAACAGAAAAGAGCCGCTTCAATATAAATAGCAATTGAAGCGGCTTTTTATTTACAATGTATGTAACAAATTTCCAAAATGGATAAGCAATAATGGAAACAGCAATCTGGATTTCCGAAACACAACCAAGCTAATAATTGAAAGAGCAAGAAAAGGTGCACTGTAAATAATTATATCCACTGAAAAAGGCAGGGTGAAATAATGTTCCAATGTCCAAAACGTCCAACATAATCCTATTAGTACTAAAGTGACTGACTCAAATTCATTGTTAACACTACTTCTGCGATAACTTAGTATTGTGGCTAGTATAAAAAACAAGCCTACTAATCCTTCTTGAAAAACACCCATGTATCTGGTTCCTAGAGCTGGTAGGATAAATACTATAAATGTGAGAACAATTAACAGAGTTTCAAAAGTCGTATTAGGTCTGGTTTCGTGAATCTTGAACAGTTGAAAGAAGAAATGAAATCCACTACCGCAAATGGCCAAAATTACTATCACAAAGGCTATGCTTGGTGGAAAGTTGAAAAACTTAGCCCCTCCAACTAATAATGCTCCCATTCCCATTAAAATGATAATAAATAGTTCGATGTTTTTAGTATAAGAAGCATGCAAGTAGGTTATAAGATTATCTTCCATTCGTTTGTATTGAAATTGGACGGCCATAAATGGAAAAATGATCGACATGCCAAGTATTGATAGTACAAGTAAAGGGCTTCCACCAGGCAGCGACAATACTTGAAGTAACCATGAAAATAAAAAACCTAGAATAAGCACCATCGTAAGGTATAACAGCAATGTACCTTTTTTACTTCTATGCATTCGAGCACCCGATATTCCTCCGATAAAGAATGATAAACCGGCAAAAATAACTCCACTTGTTAGCAAAATAGTAGTCAGCGGAAGATGTAGTAACTTAAAAATCACAGATAAACCAAAGCAAAACAAAGAAACATAACTTAAAAGGCTTGATAAGTGGATTTTAGTACTTATTGTGGCTAAAGTTTCAGTTTGGATGGAATAAAGATGATTTTCAGGAATCTCCCCTAGCACAGCAATCAATGCATCCTCTTCTTTATCACCTTTTATGATACGATTCTCAATATCGCTAATAATGTGATCCTTAATTTCATTTTTTAAAGGAGCAAAAGTAACTTCCTGCTGATCGATAAATGCCTCAACTCGTTTGATTATAGAATCTGATAAAATC
>NZ_JAVJUY010000205.1:0-9711 GCF_040220315.1 Fulvivirga sp. | reverse complement strand
GACGGCCGATTCAAAGAAATTGTTACCAACTACTCATATGTAAACGAACATATTACACTAGGCAATGATGAACGTATTGAATATGCCTTAAATCAAAAACCTGATGGCACTTTTAGTGCTGATGTAGCTGCGCTGGGCATCATCAGGCACCCAACACAGTTTTATGAATCATTCACAACATTAATGCTATGCTTCCTGCTCTTTTTTATTTGGACAAGGTATAAAGAACGTACTCCTGCCGGACTGCTATTAGGCCTATTTTTAATCATCTTATTTGGGTTACGATTTGTGCATGAGCTGTTTAAAGAAAATCAGGTTGCTTTTGAAGATGGCATGGCACTAAACATGGGTCAGATACTCAGTATACCATTAATCTTAGCTGGTATTTTAATTCTAGCCAGAGCCATAAAAAATGGCCCTGAAACTATAGAGTAAATATTAATATTATACATTTAATGGGCTTTTCTTTAAATTCGCAGACTGGATAAGGTTAATTATTTCGTTATCCTGCGTTTTAACAATGGTTGGAGAAGGCTGTAGATGTCGGCAATAGTATTAACACTCTTTTTAGGTTTACTTAATCCACTGCAAGATTCAGTGCAGAACAGACAGGATACGGCCACGCAGGAAAAAGATGTTCCACTTTATATTGATGCTGTTTTTATAATTGGAAATAAAAAAACTAAGGATGAAATTATCCTTAGGGAGCTAAATGTTGAAAAAGGACAAACCATTTTTAAGTCTGACTTGGAGGCCGTTCTTGAGCTCGATAAAAGCAAACTACTAAATACACGGCTATTTAATACTGTTGACCTCTCCATTCTATATTTAGACGACTTTACAGTTGACGTTGTTGTAACAGTGACAGAACGCTGGTACACCTTTCCAGTTCCAATTTTTGATTTAGTAGATCGAAACTTTAACGACTGGTGGCAAAACCAGAACAGAGATTTGAGCAGAACCAATTATGGTGTTAATATTTATAAGAATAATTTCAGAGGCAGAAATGAGACCTTAAGGTTGCTTTTGCAACTCGGCTATACCCAAAAGTTTGGGTTAACTTATAAGGTACCTTATCTTGATAAGAATAAACGACATGGCCTGTTTTTAAATTATGATTATGCGGAGAATAAAAATATTGCTGTTCGCACAGAAAACCACAAGCAATTATTTCTGGATTCTGATGAAACATTACGCGTTACCAAAGAATATACCGCTGGCTATATGTACCGCAGATCTTTTTACAGTTTTCACAACCTGAATTTTTCGTTCTATGAAAATGAGGTTACAGATACTGTTTCTATCATTAACCCTGAGTACTACACACGAGATGCTACCACACAAAAATATGCAGAACTATCTTACTACTTTACTTACGATAAACGAGATTTCGCCTCCTATCCACTGAAAGGAACAAAAATGGAGCTGCAAGTAATAAAAGAAGGTATAGGGTTATTTGATGATGTTAATCGATTAACCATTCAAACAAGCCTTTTCAAGTATGTAGATTTGGGAAATGACTATTACTTCTCCAACTATTCCTCTGCCTTTGCCAGTTTCTTAGACAACCAACCCTACAATATTTTTGAAGGACTGGGAAGAAGAAGGGACTTTGTGCGTGGCTATGAATTATACCTGATTGAAGGCAAGAGTTTTGGGCTAAACCGGTCTACTTTTAAAAAACGTATTTTCTCGAAAGTGTTTAACCTTAGGCCACTTCCTTTAGAGCAATTTAGAAAAATGCCGCTGGATATCTACATTAAAACATACTATGATATGGGCTATGTAGAAAATTTCGAAAATTATGAACTTAACACAACCCTCTCAGATAGGTATTTGTTTGGCACAGGCTTTGGTCTGGACTTTGTCTCCTACTACGATTCAGTAATCAGACTCGAATATTCTTTTAATCGTGAAAAAGAATCGGGCTTTTTTCTACACTTTAAAAAAGAATTTTAGTGCTCAGATATTGATTAAGAGGTAGAATATTTCAATTTTACACTCTAAATATGTGTACGTGAAATTTCGACTGATAATCGCCTTCCTCTCCTGTTTACCACTCTTCTGTTATTGTCAAAATGGAATTAATGAAATAGGCGCTAAGCCCACGGCAATGGGTAATGCTTACAGTACAGTAAACGATCAATGGGGTTTGTTTTACAACCCGGGAGGCTTAGGTAGGAATGAAAAAACAGTAGCATTCAGCGCCTTTACCAATAGATATGGAATAAGTGGTCTTAACAGCCTCGGAGCTGGATTTATCACCAACTTTACAATGGGTACACTTGGCGTTTCAGCATTTAAGTTTGGTGATGATTTATACAGCGAACAAATAGCCAGCCTGGCCTATGCCAACAGTTTTGGTATTGCCTCGCTAGGTTTTCGAGCTAATTATTTGCAATACAATATTGAGGGTATGGGCACTCAAGGTGTGGTAACACTAGACTTTGGCGGAACGGCCACGCTCACCGAACAAATTAGATTTGGTGCATATATCCGCAATATCAATCAGGCAAAAGTTTCTTCCATTACCGATGAACGTGCACCTACCATTTTATATGCCGGCCTTGGTTATCAGGCGAATGAGAAATTGATGCTTACTGCAGAAGCTGAGAAAGATATTGATTTAGATGCCCGTTTTAAAGCAGGATTAGAATATAAGTTTTTAAACAAATTTTTCGCACGAACAGGTGTGAGTACCAATGAGTTCACCAACTTTTTTGGCTTAGGGTTTATTAGTCAGAAACTGGCAATAGACTATGCTTTAACCTGGGATACTACTTTGGGGTTAAGTCATCAAGCCTCACTTTCATATACCATTAAAGAATGAGAGGTTGGGTTACATTATCAATAATTATGGTACTGTGCAACAGTTCACTCGCACAGGAATTTAAACAACCCGAAATAGACTTAGAACGATTTATTGAAGAAATATTTGCAGTGCAAAATGGCGATGTTTCTTCCGAAGAATTATTTGAAACGCTACTACTTTTTTATTCAGATCCGATCAATCTTAATAATACAAGTGAAGAAGAATTAAGGTCATTATTTATTATCAATGAAGGACAGATTCAATCTTTTTTTAACTATACAGCAAAAAATGGCAGGTTGTTAAGTATTTACGAGCTTCAGGCTATACCAGACTTTGACCAGATTACCATTAACAGGTTGCTACCATTTGTTATCGTACGAGAGTCTGGCCTAAACGCTGACAGCCGAAGTTTATGGAGAAGAATTGCAGAAGAAAATAACAACTATTTGCTCATCCGATATGAAACAACACTGGAAGAAAAAAGGGGCTTTAAACCATCAGATAGTTTAGGAAACTCCAACTATATTGGTGGGCCTGGTAAGGTTTATACGCGTTTCCGTACTAGCCATATTAATGATTTTAGTATTGGTTTTACTGCCGAAAAAGATGCAGGCGAAGAACTAGCTTGGGATCCTGACAACAAACAATATGGCGCTGATTTTTATAGTGGACATATACAATTGATGAATCAAGGGAATTTTAAGAATATTATTCTAGGCGACTATCAGATGCAGTTTGGCCAGAGCTTAGTATTTGGTTCTGGGTTTAATGTAGGTAAAGGTGCGGAGACAATCACAACTGTTAGACGGTCTAACCTTGGAATCAGGCCATACACCTCGGTAATTGAAACAAACTTCTTTCGTGGTGGTGCAGCTACTTATGCCATCTCTGATAAACTGGAAGTAACAGGATTCTATTCCAACCTTGATCAGGATGCCTCTATCCGGTCTGACACTGTTGAAAGTCAAGATTTTATTACTTCCATTCAACAGTCAGGTTTTCACAGAACCGAATCTGAATTGCGAAATAGAAATTCTATTGAAGAAGTTAATTATGGAGGAACAGTGCTTTACTCCGATAGAGCTGCCAAGTACAGCTTAGGAACCAATATTATAGTTACTGAACTAAGCCAAAACCTTCAAAGAGCCGATAGACTATATAATGCTTTTGAGTTTAAAGGAACAACTAATTACACAGGAAGTTTTTTTGGCGATTATAGCTGGCAGAATTTTAATGTCTTTGGAGAAATTGCCATGTCAAAAAGTGGAGGTTTTGGTTTTGTTTCTGGTGCTATTGGTAGCATCACATCTAAACTGGAAACCTCGGTGGTTATCAGAAATTACGCGAAAGATTTTCATACATTTTATGGCAATGCATTTGGCGAATCCACTCGCAATATCAATGAAAATGGATGGTATTGGGGATTAAAGTATACGTTGAGTAGAAAGTTAATAGCCACGGCTTATTTTGATTCCTTCAGTTTTCCATGGCTAAGATCAAACATTAATGCCCCTTCCAGTGGATATGAATATCTTTCGAGAATAACCTACAAGCCTACAAGGTCAATCGTATTTACGGGCCAATTCCGTGAAGAAGCTAAGGCTAATAATTTACCTAGCACCGAAAGTGATGAATTGATTCGATTTCCATTAGAAGCAATTAAAAGAAACTACTTGTTGAGTGTTGATTTCCCTGCCAATGATATACTTTCATTCAAAAGCAGGGTGCAATGGAGTTCTTATGATTTCAATTCTCGCCAAACAGAGGGGTTTGCCATTTGGCAAGATGTGAATGTTGATTTTTGGAAGATAAAGGTAAGCGGCCGTATTGCCTTGTTTGAAACCGATGACTTTAATAATGCGCAATATGCATTTGAACGCGATGTGCTCTACGCCTTTTCAGTGCCCGCTTACAATGGTGTTGGAACCAGGCAATACATTGTAGTGCAATATAAACCCACCAGAAATCTGACATTCTGGGCCAAATATGCTCGCACCCATTATCGCGATCGAGATGTAATCAGCTCGGGAAATGAAGAAATTGATGGTAATATTAAAACGGATATCAGAATTCAAGCACGAATAAATTTTTAACCATGCATGCAGTAGAACTTATAGACTCACAAACACTTTTAGCCATAGCCATAGGAGGCATTATTTTTATCTTGGTTTTCAAGGCAATTTTTAGAAAAAAGAAGTGAATGGTTACGATTATTTAAATCGAATACTACCTTTGCTTTTAATTCAAAATTTTACAGATCACCCATGAACATTAAAGGAAAACTTCTTGAAATCTCAGACACGCAACAGGTAACTAATACATTTCAAAAACGAGAATTCGTTGTTGAATATGCCGAAAACCCGCAATATCCTGAATATGTGAAATTTGAAGCCATTCAAGATAAATGCACCTTACTTGATGCTTTCAATGTAGGCGATGAAGTAGATGTTCATTTTAACCTAAAAGGCAGAAAGTGGAATGATCCAAAAGGCGGTGTTAAATACTTTAACTCACTACAGGCTTGGAAAATTGAAGGTGCTTCATCAGGAAATGCTGGCACTACTCCACCCCCTTCGGCTGAGCCATCATTAGAAGAGCCAGGATGGATAGCTGAGAACGAAGACGACTTACCATTCTAATTAATGAAGACATTAGCGTTAGTTCTTCTCTTTTTTCTTGCCACCAACGATTTCAGAATCATGGAGTACAACGGTTCTGAAGTTAGAACCACGTTTGATGTTGACACCAAATTCTATGGCATCTATAAAGGAAGAAAATCAGGATACCTGGAATTAAAACAAGATGGAACAGGAGTGTATCATTACGATGTTTTTGGTTTTGCTCCAGCTTCGTGTAAAAAACAACCGATACAAATAGAATGGGGCTTCCTGATAGATGAAAACGATAAAGTAGTTCAATTTAGCAGAGAATACGGTATGTCATACCCTATTCTATTTAAAAGCACAGGAGAAACCAAATTTCAAGGTTGCCAGAAAGAAGTACTACTTGACTTCATTATGGAATACAAATCCGGCCAGCTAGGCGTTTCGTCATCAGACGATTGGACAAAGAACTAATCTAACTTATTTGCTCTTTATAGAATTGAACTTTCACAGAGTCGTGTAGGCAATTATATTTAGTGAAATCATTAATTCTTACTATATGAAATCGATTATAATTGTATTTGCATTGCTACTTTCTAACACGCTTACATTTGGTTTTGGATCGGATGTAACTCGTAAAACCCTTGAGTTAGCTGAGTTCTCGGCAATTTATGTTAACTCCGGATATACAGTTCATCTCAAGCAATCCAATAAACAAGAAGTAACTGTTGAGGCAATATCTGAAATTTTTGATTTAACCAAACTGGAAGTAGAAAATGGCATACTTCACATCAATATTGAAAGAAAGCAGAAAGATCCTGATGCTAGTATCTGGTCTAAAATAGATGACATAAAAATATCGCCTACCATGAATGTATATATAAGCGTGAGGGATATTAATACCATTAAGGTTAACGGAAATGGTAAAGTCGTTTCTGAAAATTCATTAGCTGCTAACACCTTAAACTTATCTATCTCAGGTTCAGGAAGTATGAATTTGGATGTGAAGGGAAAAGAAGTTAAAACAGAAGTTTCAGGTAGCGGAGATTTAAAATTAAAGGGTTACGCAACTTCTAACACTATAAAAATGAGTGGCAGTGGATCTATCCATGCATTTGAATGTGACATTCAGTATGCTGAAGTAGAACAAAGTGGTTCTGGTGTATGTGAAATTAATGTATCTCAAGAATTAGAGGCCAAAGTATACGGAAGCGGCAGTATTAAGCACAAGGGTTCTACCAAATCTGTCACTAAAAAGGTGTACGGTAGTGGTGAAATTGATAGGGCTTATTAATAACTGTCATAATCTCAGAATCAACCTTACTACGCTTTTAAAGCTTAGTAAGGTTATAGATTTAGACATTTCTAAGGCAAATTTCGGGATGACGTTGCTTAGTGATTTCTAACTTGCCTTGTTTCTTCTTTAATTATCTCCAAGGATAATTTGTGCCATCAAACTTCAAATCAAAGGCCATTTTGATAGGTCTAGTCCCATAATCATCGATCAATTTTCCATAAAAGTATAAGCTATCACCCGCAACGATTGATGAGTCACCTAAAATCTGTTTTACATTCCTCCCAATCATAACTGAAAAAGGAGGGCTTTTATCATCAAAATTTCCAATACCTAAAACACCAATTTTTACTCTTTTATCTTCTGAAGTAAACTGAGTCAAAACAGTATAGAGATTAGAGTTTGTAATATCCATAACAATTGATGTATCAATTTCAATTGTTGTTGATATTGAATCATTATTACTTTGATTCATAAATTCAATTCTGCTTTTAACTTCCTTCTCAAATAAATTAATTAAATAAGAGTAGTCTGAATCAATATTTTCTTCAGAATTCAATTTAGAATTAGAATTGCAGGAATAGATTAAAAGTAAAACGAAACTTACAATTAAATACCTCATAAAATCATATTAAATCCTTCTCTAGACAAGCTTCTGCTTGTGCCCCTTTTTGCTGACTTAAGAATCTGCTTGCATTTGATAAAGCATCAATCCCTATCAATATCTTTTTTTATTTCTTGAGCCAATTCCACATCAGATTCATTTACAAATAATTCTGTGCTATTAGACAGCGCTCCAAAACCGGCTGTTCTAGCAGATTCTTCAACATTCTTAATTAAGGTGGGAATGCCAGATTCATTTAACATTGAAGAAATTCTATTTATCCCTATATCATCACCTGTTAAAATTTTAATCAAATTATCCATTTGAATCCCATTTCTTTGGTTAACAAAATTGCCTATCCTAATTGAGTATCACAACTAGCTTCCCCTTGGCTTTGTTGTCTTCCATGTATTGATGCGCCTCAGGCACATGTTCTAAATCAAAAACACGGTCAATATTCAGTCGAATATTCCCTTTTTCCACTTCTTCAATAAATTCCTGAAGCAATTCCTTGGAAAGGTTTTTTGATTCACCCATATAAACAGTTAATCGACCGAGCGAAGGGATATCACCCATTGGGGTAAAATCGTTCATTGTCCATTCATTACCAAGTATGCCCGTCATGCAGACTATGCCTTTTGGGGCAATACATTTCAGCGAGTCTTTCAGGGTGCGTGTGCCTATTAATTCCAATACTTTGTTCACTCCCTTAGGGAATAATTCCAGTAGTTGTTCTTGCACCTGTCCACTATCAATTAACACATAATCGGCTCCGTTATCTAGTAAAGCCTGCCTCTTATCTTCATTTCGCGTGGTTGAAATCACAGTTAGTCCTTTTGTTTTCGCCAGCTGGCAAGCCAACATACCGATCGAAGAAGTTCCACCTCTGATCAAAAGTATTTCTGCTCCTTCTATTTCCAAGGCTTGATTTAACGATCCGGAAACTGTCTGGAACATTTCAGGAATTGCTCCTAAAACATCCCAAGATAAGTTACTCTTAAAAGGAAATACGATGTCAAGTGGAACCAGTGCAAACTCTGCATAACCGCCATCAAAAAATCTGCCCATACCGCCCATGATGGCTGCTGCCTGCTGTCCTTTATTGTAAGTTCCAGAATGGTCTTCTTCCACAATACCCACACATTCGATGCCTTGTATTCTTGGAAACATAACTCCTGGAGATTCTCCTCTTCTCGTAAAAATTTCGGAACGGTTGAGCCCAAAAGCCATTACTTTGATTAATACCCAACCAGATTTTAATTCTGGTCGAGGTACTTCTTTTATCTCTATAACATTTGGAACACCTGCTCTTGTTGTTACTGCTGCTTTCATTAACCTTTTCGTTCTGATTTATTAAACATGTAGCGAGCGATTTTCCATACACCATCTACCTTCTCAAATATAAAGAGTTCTCGGTTTGCTTCAGGCGCCTCAATTCCGGTAGCATGAATTTTAACTGTTCCTTTGGAAGTGGTTACTGCATAGGCAAAATCATCTTCAACCACAATCTCATCAATAAAAAACTCTATATTCAATTGAATTTGCGTAAAAATAAACTCGTACGACTTTAGAATATTCTCCGATCCAATAGCTGTTGGAGCCTCGGTGGGCATGAATATACCATCTTTGGTATAAACGCTTTGCGCTAATTTGGCATCTGAGGTGTTTAATGATTTTTTGTAGGTCTGAAGCAACGCCTCAATAGCTACTTTTTCTTGTTTTTGCATGGGTTCATCGTTTTTGTGATCATCCATTGGGATAGCTTGTACTGTGTTAGTCATCAACCATGTAATAACCAGCGCAGTTGTGATTAATTTTCTCATAATATTCTTTCTGTTTATGTACAGCACAAAGATGAAAAACCGTTCACTGATAGACCTTTAAAGTAATTTAATAAGGAATCTTAAACTAGCTTAAGACTTGCTGAGTTTGTTACGAATGTTACTCAGAAATTCAGGTGTAATGCCAAGGTACGATGCCACTTGTACATTAGATATTCTGTTATACAGGTCGGGATAGAGTTCAATAAACTCCAGGTAGCGCTGTTCAGCAGTAGTGCTAATAGTTTGAAGTAGCCTTTGCTGTAAGCGCACGTACTCTTCTTCAACCATCACTCGAAAAATTCGGTTGAATTTGATATTATCTTCATAGAATTCGATAAGATCAGGTTTGGATAGTTGTAGGATTGTAGATGGCTCAATAGCCTCAATGTAGAGCTGACTGGGCCGCTCGGAATGAAAGCTGCCGATGTCTGTGATCCACTGATTTTCGACAGCAAAATGAAGGTTATGTTCTTTAGCTGCATCGTCTATCTTATACATTTTAAAGCAGCCATCGACAATAAAATGATATTGCTTACAAACTTCCCCATGAGCAAGTATGAATTGTCTACGCTTTA
>NZ_JAVJUY010000204.1:0-2296 GCF_040220315.1 Fulvivirga sp. | reverse complement strand
TAGATGGATTGGATAACTTAAAATTATGGGCAGGCCGCAATGGTGATGTTGTTGATGTAGTAGGAAATTCAAATCACCCAGATTTTGTACTATTTGACCCCAATTTTACCGGAGGTAGAAATTATGCTTTTGTGGGCAGGGGAGATGAATCAAGTGATATTGGTGTTATTAATTTGGCGTTGCCTCCATCAAGTGTAACTACGGATAATATTTTAACAGAATATTCTGTGTATAACGTATTATTCGAAGAAATTGAAAGTGTGGCCGGTGGCTTCTTTTCTGCTGAAGAAATTGATGATATATTGGAAGAAGCAAATTCCCCGGCATATTTTAATGCAACTCAAGGATTCATCACCTCCGGAGCTGACAATCAGCCTGCTGGTTTTACCGATGAATTTACAAATTTAAATAACCTGAGACCATTTGTTCCGAATGAAATTAGAACACTGGAAGTTCAATTTATTACGAACTAATTATTTAGGAATTGTGATTGTGAATTTGGTGTAGGCATTATATTCACTTTCTACTTTTATACTTCCCCCAAGCTTTTCAATCGCCATTTGCGAAAGGTAAAGTCCCAACCCGCTTCCTTTAGATTGATCGGATCCGCGGTGGAACATATTAAACACTTTATCGATGTGCTCAGGGGGTATTCCAGCCCCATTGTCTTGGAAGATGATGCAGTACTCGCTATCATTTTGAAAAGCGCTGATTGAAATCTCGCAGGGCTTGCCAACATTCCTGAAAATAAGCGCATTTTCCATCAGATTGGTAAGTACTATCGCCATTAAAAAAGGATCTGATTTTACCTGTAAGGTAGTCTCAAGATTAAAGGAATATTTGGCAGAATCTTCGGGATCTAAAAATTTTATGCTATTTCGAACATCAGAAATCATTACCGGAAGATCGATCACATTTTTCTCCACCTCACAATTAATAACTTCATGCACTTGAGTAAGCTTGGCTAGTAGTTTGTTCATATCTTTTGCTACTAACTCAATAAGGTTGTAATATTTGATGTCATTTGGGTTGCTGGCCTCAAGTTTGGCCAGGGAAGTTAGACCATTAATTCTACTAATTGGGCCTTTAAGGTCATGCGAGGCTCTATAAATAAAAGTATCGAGCTCGGCTATGGTAGATTGTAGTTTCTTAACGGTTACCCTTATTTCAGAGGTGCGTTCATCTACTTTTTTCTCAAGAGAAGAATTAAGTTCCTGAAGCCTTTCGTTAATACTTAATATTTCTTCCTGAGACATTTCAAGTTCCTGATTCTTTTCATTGATGTCATCTCTTTGTTTTTGTATTTCTTCAAACTGCTCTTTCAGTTTATCGTTTTGTTTTTCTATTTCCTTCTTCTGCGATAGTACTTCAAAAGTTCGGTCAGCAACAATAAGCTTAAGCTTTCTACGTTGCAACCTCACGCGGTAAGAATAGGCCAAAACAATAAACCAGATACCCAAAACTCCGCCAAGGGTAAATAACGCATATGCCCAGGTAGTCATGTACCAGGGCGGCAGTATTGTGAAGGTATAAGTAGCTGTAGTGCCTTCTTCTTTAAAAACGTTTAACGATTTAACCTTAAACGTATATTGCCCGGGTGAGAGGTTTGTGTACTCTTTTGTAGTTTCTTTGGTCCAATCAGACCATGATTTATCGTAACCATCAAGTGTAAAGGAATATTTAGTTTTTTCTGGTAGTTCCAGGAAAGTGGCAGCATAGTCGAATCTGATAGAGTTGTAATCATAAGTTAGACTGGGTCTTGCCTCTTTTGTTTGATTAGTACTTATCCTTGGAATAGTGTCTGATGATGCATAAACGGTGTAGTACCCTCGCGATAGGGTTGAATCCAGACTATTTACATTTCTTATAAGTGTGCTGAATTTGGTGTTAAGATAGTTGGTGTTTTTTGTATCGAACTTATATATGTGTTCAGTTGTAGTAAAATACACATACCGATTGCCATCATAATCGATATCTTCCAATTCTCGAAATGGAAAGTTGTTGAATTTATATGATTCTATGCTGTAGGAATTAGTTTTAAAGTTTACTTCATATATGAATTTTTCGTTTCGATTATTCTCACCAAAGACTATGTGATTATCATTTATTTCTTCAATTGACTTGATGATACCTTCGTGAAATGTATATGCAAATATAAAACTGCTGTCTTGTTCTGAGTAGCTATAAATTTTATTACCAACCGAAATAAACAACTCATTTTTTATTTTCAAAAGGGTAAAAGCTCTTTTAAAGTCTAACCCATCTATATTACTAAATTTCTTAAATTTTTTACTAT
>NZ_JAVJUY010000203.1:0-6698 GCF_040220315.1 Fulvivirga sp. | reverse complement strand
CGCCTTATAGACTAAAATATACCTGGGTCGTTGGCGATGCCCCAATTGAGACTGTTGTGTTATGGACACTTAAAGAAGTAGGTAATGTAACAAAATTAAGTATTGAGCATTCCGGAATAAGTAAATTAGGAGATGCTGCTCCGGAATCCTTTGACCATTTTAGTTTTGGTTGGGATGCATGTCTTGATGTTTTACCAAATTATTTAAATGAAAAAGCCACAGAACCAGCACATTGACCGTATATTAAAGGCCATTGCTGACCCTACAAGGCGTGAGATATTTCATGCACTAGTAGTGGCCAGTGTTGCCTTGCCTATTACTCAAATTTCTCAGCAATATGAAATTAGCAGGCAAGGAGTAACTAAACACATCAAAACCCTTGAGGAAGCCGGCCTTATAACCATTAACACAAAGGGCCGAGAGCGCTATTGTCAGGCAAACCCTAAACAATTAAAGCTCATAAAAGACTGGCTTAATTATTATGATAAATTCTGGGATGATGCCCTTGTAAGGTTAGGGGATCATTTAGATGGTGAGTCTTAAATACAGAATCATCATTTAATTGTAGAAAACCAGCTAGTTTCTTACTTGCTGCCTATTCCTTTCCAATTATTTTAGTTTCTTTATGAAATGATCTTCATAAAGAAAATCGTATACCTAAACCTGGCTTGTTTGTTTATTGCGCCACCTGCACTGTGTCAGTTTGCGCTTGAATACGATGGCTCATATCAAGTACTTGATTATGAAGGCATTGCTCAATTCGAATTTCAAATTGTGGAAGGTGATACGGTATTCACTGGAGACTTTCATATGTCAAAATCAGATGCCAGACAACTAATTGAAGGCACAGATGAATCATTTGATTTTGCAGGAACATTTAAGAATGGTACCCCAGTAGGAAGTTGGTCATTTAATTTTGGCAATTACAAAGCCAGTGCAACAAAGAATGTATCTCTCGACAATTACCGGTATCAAATAACACTCAATGGCACGCAGCACTCTGCCTCAGGAAATCTTATAAACGGTAAACCTGACGGCAAATGGATGCATACCATAAAAAGTATTGAAGATGGTCAAACAAAAGCAACACTATTCAATAGCGAGATTGAATTTTCGGAAGGTGTGCCTCAAAAAAATTTTCAAATTCAAAATGAAGATAATACACTAATTGGCCGCTTTTTACGCGATGGGATAGCACATGACGTTTGGGAACTTTATTCATCAAAAGATCCTGGCTCGATTGAAACCTGGAAATTTGATGAAGGACGCTTAGTAAGTGTTACAATTAAATCAAATGATACAATTTATTCTACCAACCTTTATTCTACGAGTTTAAGTAATCCAATATCCGTTAACCTGGATGATAAATATCTGGAGGCAATTAATTTACATCACAAACTCACAGCAGAAAATTACACTGAAATACAAGGTGGAGTCAATAGCTTATTAAAAGAAAACGTACAGCATTATACTAAAATAAATAATATACTATCAGCATTAGGTAATACAAGCTATACACCTGAATTTATAGTAAAGATTAACCATAATCCATTGACTAATAATGAGTTAAAAATTATTAACTCAAGTAAAGAATTATATACTAAGGCTAATGAAACGTGTAATGACTTATTATCCAACACACAGTTAAGTCTCCTTAAATTATCAGATGAAGAAACAGCGAATTTGGTTAGTACCATAGAGGCAATTCAGAGGAGGTATTTAGTAACACTTAGTGAGATTTTTAAGTACCAGAAATTAGGTATTTTGGAATATGTGCCCAGATCGGCCCTACTTGAGAAGCTGCTTGGAAGTATGCCAAATAAACGTCTATCCATTTCATACAGTTTTAACGATACTGTTTACAATAAGGAATATATCGGCCCCAAACCGGAAAAATATGATCTATCTAAAGCAGGTGTGGAGGCTATTGAAGAACTAACTCACTACCTAAGTGCATCAATTAACTCCATTAATGAAAAATTAATGAGCAAGCTTACACGAGAGCAGCAGGAGCTGGAGTTAATGATGTTCGAAGAAAAGATTATTCAAGAGAATGACACACTTCATCATTTAATCGATTCACTTCTCGTTTTGGATGAAGCAATTAATGCAGAGGCCTTAAAAGCAATTAAGTCATTTGCAAAAAAGCAGCTGAGCAATTATTCCCAGTTCGATGTCATGTCTGAAAAACAGTCGCTAGCAAGAGAATTAATCACTTGTTTTAATCAACTCGCCATTCTTTCAAACGCGATACATCTTCAGGGCAGCAGGAGTTCTGAAATTCGACAGGTTTATCTTGACGAGGTATGGAATCCGTTTACGGCAACTTTAATGGAAGAGGAAGTGAAGAAGCATATTATAAGTGCTTATTTTAACAAGTTGCTGCCTTATGTATTTGATATTGTAGCTACAAAATTGAATTGCAACAATGCTACAGACATAAAAGAGCTATTAAGTAGGCTTTATGATAGGATGTTACAGTTGCGTGATGAAGAAACCAAAAGGCTTGAAAGAAAGCTTAAAAAGGAGAATGACCCACTTGAAATTCTTGCTTTGTTTTCGTTAAAATCTAATTTATCAGAATTCGAAGAATGAAATTGCGTTTAAAAATACTGGTATTCTCACTAACTGGCCTGTTTTTAGCAGTTTCTGAAGCTAGTTATAGCCAGGAGAGGCCAAAAGAATCGGTTTACAAAGAACCTATTACAGCTACCTGGATTAATACGTATGGCAATATTCGCATTAGCAATCATTTATTTTGGATAGCACAAACGCATTTAAGATTAGAGGAGAGTGAAAGCACTCCTTTTGCTGGACAAGTGGCGCAAATCTATAATAGGCATGCTATTAATTATTTATTCTCTAAATACTTTAATGTTAGCCTGGGTGGTGTTCTCAGAATAAATTATAATACCAGCAAACAGGAGATGCAAAAAAATACAGTTCCCGAATGGCGAATTTGGCATGAATACCAGTTTGCACAACCCTTTCATTCTCTTATGGTTTATCATAGAATTAGGGTAGAACATCGTTGGACCAAAGGCTTTAACCCCGATAGTGAGTTTATTTTCAGAAACAGGTGGCGCTATATGTTTAAATTAAAGATGCCCATCGGCAAGCCTAAGCTAGGCTCCAACACTTTTTATGTTAGTCCAGAAGCTGAGTTAATTATGCAGAGTGGTGGCCCTGTGGTGGATAGTCCAATGGAAGATTTAAGGCTTCATGCATCAATTGGCTATATTGTCAACCCCAGGTTGTCTGTTGCCACCGGTATAATGCACTCACACGGACAAGAGATTTCAGATGGTTCCATTTACAAACAAAAATGGACAATGCGTTTTCATGTTTACTTTTCTCCTGATTTAAGAAAAGTGAAACATAAATTACCTTCAATCCATACTGGGGATTAAAGAAACTATTAATATGTTTAACCAACCTAAGCGTCTCTTATTTAGTTATTTACTTGCAGTACTATTTGCTGTTTTGGCGCTCTATTTTTTCACTCAAAATGCTGGGGATAAGCAAGAGACATCAAAATTTAAACAACTTCAGAATAGCAATGCGTCACTACAAAGAGATATAAAGGTGCTGCTTTATCTCGATTCCCTCATCCAGGAAGGTAGATATACTGATGTAATGAAGGTGAAGGAAAATGCGAATAAAGATTCTATACCATCATGGCTGCTCGATGCTATTGATCAACGCATTAACATTATCAATAAGCTTAAATCGAAGTCTAAAGAAACCATTGTTAAAGAAGATACATCTCGGTTAGATAATAAGGAATTCAATGAAACTACAAGATCTGCCACTCCTGAAGAACTTAGAAAATATGATTCCCTCATTTTTGCACTCAGCAAAGCAACCCATCAAATCAATAATCTGGAAAGGCAATTGAAGCAAGACACACGCGGAGATTATATTACTTTTAAAACTAAGAAAGGGCATGATGTACATTATGTGGGGTCAATAAAAAACAAAATGGCAAATGGGAGGGGCATAGGCTTGCTAAGTACGGGCAGCAGATATGAAGGAAATTGGAAAGACAATATGCGACATGGTGAAGGCAAATTCTATTGGCCCGATGGCGAGCATTATGAAGGAAGTTATGTAAATGACCAGCGCAGTGGTATTGGCACATATACTTGGCCAAATGGTGATCGATTTAAAGGGGAGTGGTCTGGAGACATGCGCAATGGCCAAGGCGTATTCTATAATAAAGAGGGTGAAGTTATTGCCAAAGGAATCTGGAAAAATGATGAATTGGTAACTGTGGAGAAGAATTAATTACACTTATAATTTATTATCCTCTCACTAAATCTTACTACCTTAAGGTAGGTTAAGTACGTGTTTTATCGTGCGCTGAACCTTATAACCATTTAAGTGTTTTAATAAAAAAACCAGCCTGTGCCGATATACAAACTTATATTAAGCTATTTTCTAACAGCTATTGTTTTTTTTGCTATTGATTTGCTTTGGTTAGGTATTATAGCGAAAGGTCTCTATAACAGGTTGTTGGGAAATTTTCTTGCTCCGAATGTAAACTGGACAGCAGCAATCATATTCTATCTATTGTTTATTATAGGCATATTCATCTTTGCTATTTATCCGGCAATTGAGAAAGAATCAGCTTGGAAAGCAGTTTTATTGGGTGCTTTATTCGGGTTTTTCACCTACGCTACGTATGATCTCACCAACCTGGCCACTTTAAAAGATTGGCCACTAAAAATTGTTTTTATCGACATTGTATGGGGGGTAGTACTCACAGCCAGTGTTAGTGTTTCCGGTTACTTTATTACCCGATGGATCTCCTAGTTCATGTTTGGCCATTGACTGTTGTGCTATTGGTTTTTGCGCTGATCAATTTTATTATATCACTTGTTTTAAAACGAAATGATATTGCCGATGTGAGTTGGGGTTTAGGGTTTATACTGGTAAGCGGCTATTTATTACTCAGTTCAGATTCATCAAAAGCTTTAATTATTTGTTCTGGTCTAGTTATTTTATGGGCATTGAGGATAAGTATTTATATAGCCATTAGAAACAGTAAAAAGTCAGAAGATTTCAGATACAAACAATGGCGAGAAGAGTGGGGGTCAACATTCCTTTGGCGATCATTTTTGCAGATATATGTCTTGCAAATGCTTATTCTACTTATCATATCCACACCACTAATTTTGCTGGCTTTAAATCAGGTATCAGTTAATTTTAATTTACTGACATGGCTCTTTATTTTAATTTGGACTATCGGCTTTCTCTGGCAATCTGTTGCAGATTATCAGCTTTATACTTTTAAAAGAAAGAATAAAGGCAAGGTGATGAAATATGGTCTCTGGAAGTATTCGAGACACCCGAATTATTTCGGTGAAATGGTTATGTGGTGGTCAATATTTTTACTCGCATGGAATTTTGGAGCCCCTATATATGCTGTTGTGAGCCCACTTTTAATCACTTACCTCTTATTCAATGTTTCCGGTGTCCCTATGCTTGAAAAAAAGTATCAGGAAAATGAAGAATATCAAGCGTACGTTGATTCAACACCTGCCATTTTCCCCAAACTTTTTTAGTTTTTTAAACATCATGCCGCTTTTAGCTGTTATATCATCAAATAGTAGAATTTTGACAGAATCAGAAGTTAATGAAATAATAAAAGATATTCCGGTAGGCGCTAAATTGCAGCTTATTAAAACGGATGGATCTATTATTGAAGTTGTGTTGGCAAGCCATGAAACAACGTCAATTGCTGAGCAAAATTATGGAGGTTTAAGAGTTCCCGAACAACCCCCAGCACTCTTAGTGCAAGGTGGAAGGTGGGGGGTTTATAGATTGGAAATTGAGCAAATAGTGAATATAGCTGTCCTAGAAACTAAATAGTAGCAATAGTATAATTAAATGAGCTTCTTAGTTTCTTCGACCAATAATTCATTTTTATCTTCTAATCCTTTCTTAAAAAACTCACTAACCTGTTCGTTTTTTTTCAGACCATTCTTTAGTAATACGCCAAGCGACAGAGTAACACCTATTCTTGTACCTACTTTTTTGGCAGCAGTATTGAAAAGTGGCTCCAATTCCTCATAGGTCACATCTTCAGCCAGTTTAATAATATTCGCTCTTGCAGCTTCCAGTTTATCGCCTGATAGGTTAGTATATTTTTTAGCAATTTTTTGAATTTCATTGATGGCACTGCGTTGCCCACCTTGGTTCGGATTCTTCGATTGATTTTGGTGCTGTGGTTTATTGTCTGGCTGCTGTTTTGCCCAGGTATCCTTTAAACCTACTGTTTTATTAAAAATCAAATTCCCGGGAGTTGAATCCTTATCTAAAGTAAAGTAGCCTAATCTCTGAAACTGAAATTTATCGTCCAATTGAGCATTCTTTAGAAACGGCTCTAAATAAGCCTCTTTTACTATGTTCAAAGAATCAGGATTGATGAACTCCATAAAACCTTTTTCTTCATGGCTGTCGGGTGCTTCATCTAAGAATAGCCGATCGTATTCTCTCACTTCTGCTTTAATGGCATGTTTAATAGACACCCAATGTAAAGTACCTTTAACTTTGCGCATACTGGCTTCTGTTCCGCTACCGGATCGTGAATCTAAATCAGCACTGCAGTGTATTTCAGTAATGTTTCCATTAGCATCTTTTATTACATATTCACCTTTAATGATATACGCAGTTTTAAGCATTACTTCATTGCC
>NZ_JAVJUY010000202.1:0-1533 GCF_040220315.1 Fulvivirga sp. | reverse complement strand
TATTACGTAGCACATTTAACCGGTTATTGATGACAAATGTTAGAGATGAGTTTACATCCAGTCTCTACGAATTCAAAAATCCTTCGATCACTGTTTGTCCATCGCTATACATATTAGATCGAATGCGTAAATCAATGTATAAAAATTATACATTATATAGTCATCATGATGAATTAGTAAACGAAATTGAATTTGAAGCCATTAAGACCAAAATTGCTGAATTTGATAAAGCATATAAGTTTACGAACAATATTCAATCAGTTCAGACTTGTTTTTTTCAAATTCTTAATCTGTACAATAATAGTAGATTAATAGTCACTTCAAGATTACATGGTGCAATCATTGCATATGGATTCAAAATTCCATATATAGCGTTAGCTAGAGATATAAAGATCCGTGAATTTCATCGATTATATGGCAATGGTCTCTTAATTGAAGGCATCAATGAACTCCCAGAAATGTTGAATAATAGAAAAATAATCAGTTTGAAAGAGATAAAAATTAAACCGGTAACAGATTTTGGAGAGAAGGTGAAGTCTATCACTAGATCTTTGACCTGATGAAGGAAATGAAAATATCCATGGCCCAGACCTGGTTTGGTCTTTCAATGGTCAGGTTCCTAAGCAGGTAAGGATATGTCTTATGAGCCTTGTGACGCCTTGAGGTAACACTCCCGCCTTGAGGTATGTTTACCTGGCATAATAGCTCTTAATCCCCTTGTTCGATTGTAGAGTAGCTCAATTCGATTCTTGTTCACCTTCAGACCTTTGTCTTTTTATCCACGTATGCATCCTCCCAGCTCCCTTTAAAGGATAATACAAATAAGTTGCTCATCCATCATCCTCATTAGCTTTTAAGTTCAGATTCTCCTTTGGGCTTAAAATAAATCCCGGAACGGTGTATGGACAACAGGTTACACTGTTTTGCCATACTCAATTGACCCTTGCTTATCATTGATCTCCGTTCATTCAGGGGTTTTACCACAAGGCGTTGTTTAAAAAATCGATCTGTACTTTTTGCTCTCCAATATCTTTGAGTAATTGATCTCTCTCATCGCCAACAGCAGATTTCTCGCTTTTACCCTTTTTATCAAAAACAGCATCCGCATTTGGCTAAAAATCTCTTTTCCAAAGGTTTGTGGGGTGGCTCATATCGCTGTGTTAATTCAGCAATACTACACTGCTCCTTGATAGCTTCTAAAACTACCTTGGTCTTGAATTTTGATGTGAACTTTTTCGTGTCACTATTAGTAAATTTAGTTATCATTTTTGAACTAAACTCACTGTCCTGTTTTTTGGGGAATCATCAATACTTGCCCTACAATTTTCATCAGAACTTATTCTTTAATCTTCATTTTCTAAGCATATATTTACGTCAGGAATGGAATCCGCCTTTAAGTTATCTAGCGAAAATATATTGAATTTATCCAATGATAAACGAATTGACAGAAGAGAAAACTTATAATATCAGTTTGAGAATTTGGATTAAATAATTCACTCAGACCACTGAAATGTTTTCTTTGGTAATTAAGAG
>NZ_JAVJUY010000201.1:0-1737 GCF_040220315.1 Fulvivirga sp. | reverse complement strand
CCATGATATTTCACCCTCATTACTAAAATGGTATATACCAGGTACATCATTGCCATCATTTATTTCAGAAATTAATGTAAGAATAGCATTGGCTAGATCTCTCGCCCAGGTAGGGCTGCCAAATTGGTCAGAGGCAACATTAATTTCATCTCGTTCTTGGCCAAGCCGTATCATGGTTTTTACAAAATTGTTCCCAAATTCTGAGTATACCCATGATGTTCTTAAGATGTATACATTCTTAAGACTAGTTAAAATAGCCTTTTCACCTTCTAACTTAGTTTTACCATAAACCGATTTTGGGTTAGGTTTATCTTCTTCAGTTATAGGTCTATCAAAGACTCCATCAAATACATAATCAGTAGAGATATGTATTAGTCTACACCCAGATTCATTGCAATATTTTGCAATTTCAGCAGGTGCGTGTTCATTGATTTTGGCAGCTAATAGGGGCTCATCTTCCGCTTTGTCAACGGCTGTATATGCCGCACAATTGATAATAAAGTCTGGGTTTATGCCAGACAAAAAAGGGCAGATGGATTCTGTTTTTGAAAGATCTAGTTCATTAAAATCAATGAAAACAAATTCATAATTATAATCCGTAGATAAATACTTTATTTCACTTCCAAGTTGCCCTTTGCTTCCAGTTACCAATATTTTCATTGAAACTGTGTTTTAAATTTAGAAAATGGTTGATAACCTTGATCCTTTTCAGAAAGTATTAATTCATTATCCGCCAACCCCCAATCAATATTGAAAGCAGAGTCATTGTACATCAAACCACCTTCTGATTCTTTGTTGTAAAATGCATCACATTTGTAAAGTATTTCAGCAGTATCTGATAAGACAGAAAAACCATGAGCAAATCCCTTCGGTACAATTATTTGCCTTTTGTTTTCATCCGATAACTCAATTGAAAATGATTTCCCATATGTAGGGCTAGATTTACGAATATCTACAACGGCATCAATTATTCTTCCTTGCAATGCTCTTACAAGTTTGGTTTGGGCATGAGGAGGATTTTGAAAATGCAAACCTCTTAAAACCCCATACGAAGATTTTGATTGGTTATCCTGCACAAAATTGAAGTCTATTCCGTATTCCAGGAGTTTTTTTTGATTATAACTCTCCATAAAGTAACCTCTATGGTCTTCAAATACAGTCGGTTCTACAACAAACAATCCCTGAAATTCTGTTGGAGTTACTTTCATTTATTTAAGTCCTTTGGATACCGCCAATAAATACTGGCCATAATTATTTTTTGACAGTGGCTTAGCAAGTTCTACCAACTGCTTCTTACTTATATATCCCATATTAAAGGCAATTTCTTCCAAACAGGCAATTTTCAATCCTTGTCGCTCTTCAATAGATTCTACAAAATTAGAAGCTTGAAGCAGTGAGTGATGTGTTCCTGTATCTAGCCAGGCCATTCCTCTTCCCAGTAGTTCTACATTTAAAGTTCCTTCTTCACGATACATATTGTTCAGGTCTGTGATCTCAAGTTCACCTCTGGTCGATGGTTTTACTTGCTTTGCTTTCTCAACAACCGTGTTGTCATAGAAATAAAGACCTGTTACCGCATAGTGGGACTTTGGTTTCTTTGGTTTCTCTTCAATCGAGACCACTTTGTTGTTATCATCAAACTCTACTACACCATAGCGCTCTGGATCACTTACATAATATCCGAAAACGGTAGCCCCTTTATCTAAAGTCGCAGATTTTTGCAACGTTTTAGAAAAA
>NZ_JAVJUY010000200.1:0-29141 GCF_040220315.1 Fulvivirga sp. | reverse complement strand
AACAAGCACTTAAAATTCGACAGAACCTATTTGGCAGTAATCATGAAAAGGTAGCTGCCTCGTATAATGACTTAGGTCTGATTTTAAATTCGGTCAATACTGATTTGGCATTGGATTATTATGAAAACGCGCTTAATATATATAGGAATATCTTTGGAAATTCTCATGAAAAGACGGCTCAGGGCTTAATTAATACTGGTATTGCCTACAGGAATTTAGAACTATATGGTGATGCTTCAATAAACTTCAACGAAGCATTAAAAACGTGGAAAGCTTTGTACCCTGATGGACACCCAAATGAAGGGTTTATTCATATAAACATCGGGCAGACAAAACAACAAATGCAGGACCTCGATGGGGCACTAAAATCATATCAGGAAGCACTCAACTTGTATAAGCGATTCTATGGCGAACAGCACCCTGAAGTTGCCTCCACTCTTAATCTGATAGGCAACATTAAAAATATTAAAGGAGAGTTTGAAGAGGCCATTAATCTCTATCAGCAAGCTTTGATAGCCAATACAAAGGGTTTTAACTCAACTGACATTGAAAAGAACCCCAATGTAAACTACTACCTAAGCAGCAATACTTTACTCAATTCTCTATTCTATAAGTCTAAGGCATTTGCCGATTTACACTTTAATAAAACACTGAAGTTTAGCGACTTAAAACTAAGTTTAAGCACACTTCAGTCTTGCGATACATTGGTCGATAAAATTCGTCAGGTTAGAACCAATGAGGCAGATAAAATAGCTTTGGGACAATTGGCTTCTTCGGTGTATGAAACAGGAGTTGAACTATGTAAAGCGATGGGCGATGTTGTAGTAAAAAAGGACGAATATTATGCGCTCTCTTTCTATTTCGCGGAAAAGAGTAAATCAGCCGTGTTATTGGAAGCCATTGCAGATGCAAAAGCCAAATCTTTTGCAGGAATGAGCGAAGGAGAACTGGACAAAGAACTGTTTTTAAAATCTGAAATTGCGTTTCTGGAAAACTCGGTGTTACAAGAAGAAGATGCGGCTCAAAAAAGTAAACTTCAATCTCAACTTCTCGCTGCACGTAATGACTACAATGATTTTATTGAAGAGATTGAACAAAAGTATCCGAAGTATTTTGCCCTTAAATACAACACCTCTTTACCCACTATTGAAGAAGTACAAAGTAAGTTGTCAGAATCAGAAACCATGCTCAGTTACTTTCTGACAGAAACTTCTAAAAGAGTCTACATTTTTGAACTAACTGCCGACAAATTTAAAATTCACAACAATCCACAAACAGAAGAATTTGATCAGTACATAAGTGGATTTAGAAATGGGATTTACTTTCGGGTGAAACCAACATATACGTTCACAGCTTCTGAATTGCATGATATTATCATACCAAAAAGGTTAGACAAAAACACAACCGATTTGATTATAGTGCCTGCAGGAAGATTAGGTACAATTCCATTTGAAGCTCTATTGACTGATGAACCAAAAGAGGATACCGGGTTTGCTGAAATGCCCTTTTTAATTAATGATTATGCAATAAGTTACTCCTATGCCAGTGCACTTTTTGTTGCTGAGCAACCACAGCACTCTATGATGGAAGATAAAGCTTTCTTATGTGCTCCTGTAAATTTTACTGATCTGCCTAATTTGCCTGGTAGCAAGAAAGAACTTGAAGATTTAAATTCTATTCTAACCAGTAAAGGATATGGCACGGAGAATTTATTAGAAGAAAATGCCAATGAAAGTGAAATAAAAATTCAGGATTTCAGGCAGTACAAATATGTACATCTTGCTACTCATGGTGTGGTTAATGAAACCAATCCGGCCTTATCACGAATATATTTTAATTCAAGTGTAATTGAGGATGGCAACCTGTTTACAGGAGAAATTTATAACCTACAATTTGATACTGATTTGGTAACACTGTCAGCATGCGAAACCGGGCTAGGCAAATTATCTAAAGGTGAAGGGGTTATTGGCTTATCACGTGCTTTACTCTATGCCGGAGCTAATAATTTGGTGGTGTCACTTTGGAGTGTATCAGATAATTCCACAGCTGATTTAATGACATCATTCTATGAAAACATGAGTTCAGCCAGCTACACACAGCCTCTTAAGCAGGCCAAGGCTGAATTGATCAAAACCAAAGAATACGCGGAGCCCTATTTCTGGGCCCCGTTCATACTCATAGGTAAATAGTATTATTCGTGCCTTAGTGCATTCACAGGATTCACATTCATAGCCTTGACAGTCTGGAAGCTGATGGTAATTAATGCAGCACCCAGCACCAATACACCAGCATAGATAAATACTGAGAACGAAATAGGTTGTTTATAGGCAAAGGAGTTAAGCCATAAATCCATAAAATAATACGTCAGTGGCACGGCTATTAAAATGGAAATTCCTATCAGCCCCATAAAACCCTTAGAAAGTAATACGAATATCTGAGGGTTACTTGAGCCCAACACTTTTCTGATACTTACTTCCTTAGTGCGCTGTTGCGCAGTATAAGCTGCTAAACCAAACAGACCTAAACTACCAACCAAAATGGCAAGAATAGAAAAAGCACTAAAAAGCTCACCGAATTGCTGCTCATTTTCATATTGCCGATTGAAATAATCATCCAGGAAAAAATAGCTAAACGGATTACCAGGAAAAGCTTTCGTATAAGACTTTTCAACATGTTCAATTGTACTGGCAAGGTTGGTTGTATTTACTTTCATTGAATAATACTCGCCCCCGTACATTGTACAATAGAATATAGTTGGGTCTTGTGCTTCTTGCAGCGACTCTTGATTATAGTCATTAACTACTCCCACTACAATGGGATTCCAGCGGAAATTAGGAATCGATACTGTAGCGCCTATTGCATCTTCAGGTTTCTTAAAACCAAGTAGCTCAGAAGATTTTTTGGTTAAGATTACGGAGGTATCCGAATCATTAATAAAGTCTTCAGAAAATGCACGTCCCGCCAGCAATTTCATTTCAAAAACGTCAATAAAAGAATAATCCATACTGTTAAATCGCAACACTACCTCAGCATCATCCCCACTGCCGTAGGGCTTTACTCCTACTTTGAATTCCCTCTTTTTACCCGGTATTGTAACGGAAGCCGTAAGTGCCTTAATATTCTCGTTTTGAGCAATCTCATTTCTAAATACATCGATACTCGATGTATATTCATCACGAATTGGTACTACTCCCGGACGTTCTACAACCAATACCTGATCCACATTTAACCCAATGTCCTGATTCATCATATAGTCGAGCTGATTTTGAATAATTAAAGTGCCTGCAATCAGCCCAACAGACGCAATAAATTGAAAAACTACGAGCCCTTTTCGTAGAAAAATCCCACTTTTAGAGCTCTTCATTTTTCCTTTTAGAACAGAAACCGGTTTGAAAGAAGAAAGTACAAATGATGGGTATAGTCCTGACAAGATGGTACCTACCAGCCACAAACCAGTCACAGAAATGAGTATTATAGGATTAAAGAAGTCAACAATTAAAAGAGATAGCCCTGTAATTCGATTGAACATTGGGAGGCAAAGAATGATCAGCAATATACTCAGTACTACTGCTAGTAAATTGATTATAGCCGACTCCATCAAAAATTGATACATCAATTGCTTTTTGAAAGCACCCATTGCTTTGCGCACTCCTACCTCATTAGCTCGTTCAAGTGCTCTGGCAGTAGATAAATTCACATAATTTACCCAAGCAATCAAGATGATAAAAATGGCGATTATCATCATAGACTGAACATTGCCAGCATCGCCATTGGCTTCAGGCTCTTCTGCCAGACTTGATGTAAGGTGTATACTTTCTATAGGTTGAAGATAAAACTCATCGCTTCTGTTTCTTTCAGACAAATCTGGTGAATATTTGCTCAGTAGATCATTCAGTTTAGATTCTACCACCTTAGGTTCAGCACCTTCATCCAATCTGACATAGGTATACATGTCCTTTCTTCTCCATGATTCATTGTATCGACCAGGTGCCCAATCTCCACGGGTGTAGAGTGTTTTGTAAGAAAATAGGACATCAAATTTAAGATGTGTATTGGCTGGCAAATCTTTAAATACACCTGTTACTTCACATAATTCATCGTTATAATCATCATCATTCAGCCTGATCATTTTGCCAATGGGCTCTTCATCACCAAAATACATTTTAGCATACTTTTCAGAGAGAACGGCTGTATTGGGTTTGGTTAAAGCCGAGGAAGCATCGCCTTTCGCCATTTCATAACCAAACATGGGTAGAAAGGCGGAATCGGCATACAAGAACTTCCGATGTTTAAACTTTACCGGCTGGCCGGGAGCATCTTCATATGTGATTACAATATTATTCTTATAGCCCATATTGTAAAGTCTGGCATAGCTTTTCACCTCCGGAATATCATTGACCATCGCAGGCCCAACACCCGGATAGTTTTCTGCACTGCTGATCATCAGTTCATTATTCAAATACTGATTGAGCTGTACACGGTAAAGAGATTCTGGTTTGCTGTGAAAATTGTCGTAACTATTTTCGAAATCTACATACTTAATAATGAGCAGAAAGGAAGCTGCCCCAATTGATAATCCAAGAATGTTGATAAGAGAAAATACGCGCTTTTTAAGTATGCTCCGTAGAGCTACTTTGAGATAATTTTTGACCATTACGTTGTTGTTTTGTTTGAGTTTTGACCAATTGAATTTACGCAGAAAAATTCAATTAGTTAAAAGCTTATAAAAAGTAGTAGGCCAATACCTCTCCCACATAATAAGCCAGAAAGGCAGCTAAACCACCTAAAAGCAGTGTTTCAATAACTCCTTTAGTCCAATTAGTTTCAGTTACGATACTTTTTAAATATCCTACGAACATTAAAGCAAAGCCTGTTGAAATACAGGAAATAAGAAATAAATTATCTGTATTTAAATTAACGGTTGCAGCCAATAGATAAGAAATTAAAGGGATTATACCGATCAGGTTAAATGACACAAATGTGGCAAATGCAGTTTTGAATGGCGTTTTATCGTCTTTTACCAGCTCTAACTCCTCTTTCATCATTGTGTCTACCCAAACTTCCTTATCCTTAATTATTACTTCTACCACCTTATCCAGTAAATCACCTTCAAAACCTTTTGCTTCGTAAATATCCCGGATTTCCTGTATTTCCCTATCCCGTAAATTCTCAACCTCCCAATATTCTACCGCCTTATGTTTATCATAATTATCTCTATCTGCCTTTACCGAAAAATAATTACCAACGGACATACTGAATCCGTCAGCTACCAGATTGGCAAACCCGAAAATGATTACCCAGTACAAATCAGCACCTGCACCGGCTGCACCAGCCACAACTGCAAATGTTGTGATTACTCCATCAATACCCCCATAAACGAATTCAGAGATATAGTCTTTGTTAAAAAACCATAACTTACCAGAGGAATGAAGTGATGCTTCAGATAAATTCGCCATAATCTAATTCTGTTAAATCCCATTCTTTATTTCTATCATAATAGATATGCCCCTTCTTTATTGTAAGCGGAGAATCAAAATTATTCTCATACAACTTACCCGTTCCTAAACCCTGATGTCCTCTAGCCTTTATTTCATAGGTAAACTGACAAATTGCATTCAAACCAATATTAGATTCAAGGGCAGAGGTTATCCACCAGCCAATATTTAATGATTCTGCAACATCTATCCATTCTAGAGAAGATTGAATACCACCTAATAGTGTAGGTTTGATAATAATATATTGAGGTTTGATTTTAGCTAGAAGCTGTTTTTTTTCTTCCTTTTTATGAACACCAATAAGTTCTTCATCTAAGGCAATATCTATTGGTGGGTTGGCACAAAGTTCTGCCATTAAATCATGCTGGCCAGCGGCAATCGGTTGCTCAATGGAATGTATATTTTGAAATGCCAGGGTCTTCATTTTATACAGAGCTTCATGTGGTTTAAAGGCTCCATTGGCATCTACCCTTAACATTATCTGCCTATTGTAATACTTGCGTCTCACGTAGTTGAGAATATCTACCTCTTTCTCAAAATCCAAAGAGCCAACTTTTACCTTCAGGCAATCAAATTCCTCCACCACCTTATCAGATATTTGGAGTAGCATATTTTCCATGTGTCCCATCCAAATAAGCCCATTAATAGGTATTTGATTCTGAGAATGATAGAAATCATTATCAAATACTTTACGTACACCATCATGCATCAAGTCAAGTAAGGCTACTTCAATTGCAAAACGCAATGCAGGATAGTCAAATCCAGCGATTTTAAATGCTAAATCATAAATAGCTTGTGTGTTTTTCGGCATTTCAATGCCGTCAATCATCTTTATCAGCGGAGCAATTCTATCATTCAGATCTTCATAATCATCAATACTTAATTTGGCCAGCGGTCCGCATTCCCCCCATCCTACAACTTCAGGATGAGACTCATTCCAAACTTTTAACAAATAAGTTTTCTTCTCCTGTAACACACCACGAGACGTGCCAGCATCAAATTTAAATTTCAAAGTATAAGGAATGAGTTGTGTTTTTAATGCCATATTAAGCGACAAATTGAAGTTAAATTTCGAGTTAATCAAATATACGAACCTATATTTGCTGTCCATGAAAAATCTACCAAGCAGTATTGATCTTCAGGAATATAGCTATGATCTTCCAGAAAGTAGAATCGCAAAAGAACCACTGTCTAATCGGTCAGATTCCAAATTACTGGTTTGCAACAAAGGCACTATTTCTCATTCTGTTTTCAAGTCATTAACAGACCATCTGCCTCCCGGCTCCCACCTAGTTTTCAACGATACACGCGTAATCCCTGCCAGGTTGTTTTTTACTAAAGATACGGGCGCACTCATTGAGATTTTTTTGCTTGAACCTATTGCACCAACAAACGAAATAGCTTCTGCTATGTTGGTCAAAAATAAGGCTACATGGAAGTGCTTAATTGGTAATCAAAAAAAATGGAAAGATGGCCAGGTGCTGAGTAAATCCCTCACATCTGATACTAGTATAACTGCTCGTCTGGTAGATAGAGAAAACCAAATTATTGAACTGGTTTGGGATAATGATATGGAGTTTGTTCATGTAGTAACTGCTGCGGGTCAAATACCACTTCCGCCATATATCAACAGGGAAGTTACTTTTGAAGATCAGGAAAGGTATCAAACCATTTATTCAAAGTTTGAAGGTGCCGTGGCAGCACCTACTGCAGGGCTTCATTTCGATGATTTGGTAATGACTGCAATGCAAGAAAAAGCTGTTTCGAATGATTATGTGACACTTCATGTGAGCGCAGGTACTTTTCAGCCAGTAAAAACTGCCAACGCATTGGATCATAATATGCACTCTGAGCAAATTGTGATTACCAAAGAGTTTATAAAGACAATCATTCAGAAAGAAAAAATCATTTCAGTAGGTACAACTTCTATGCGCACGCTTGAAAGCCTTTATTGGTATGGTGTTAAGTTAGCCCAAGGCGATCAACTGTTTAAAATTGAAAAGCTCTTCCCTTATGAACATGAGAAAGATGTACTACCCACCAGAAAAGAGTGCCTAAAGCTTGTTTTAAATTATATGGATAGTGAGGGGTTAGACAGAATTACTGGAAATACGGAGATTTTCATCGTTCCGGGCTATCAATTTCAGATTTGTGATGGATTAATCACTAACTATCATTTACCAGGATCTACTTTGATTCTGCTGGTAGCTGCCTTTATTGGCGATAACTGGCGAGAAGTATATAAAAAAGCGCTAGCCAATGACTACCGCTTTTTAAGTTATGGTGATTCTTCTTTACTATTGCCTTAAGGCAGACTTCTTCCAGTAGTTCTAAGGTCTACAAGTTGCACTTCCACCCTCCTTGCTTCTTGTGGGTTTCCCTTACCCTCGGTTGCTCCATAAGCCTTGGCAATAATCCTTCTCCTTACAATTTCACCTTTTTGGTTAATGAAATCTAAAACAGCAATAGCTCGTTCGTTTGATAATTTCTTATTTAATTCATCATCTCCCTCAGCAGATGCATAGCCTGAAATTTGAACGCCTAATTCTGGATTGGATTTAAGCTTAGCAATTACATCATTTAGATCATCATAATATTTGTCTTGAAGATCACTTTTACCTACACTGAAATAGCATTTCACCACTTTATCAAGAAGATTGGCATCATAATTTTTAGCCACTTCCTTTGGCATATTCTTCTGACGTTCAGCTTCTTCTGTTACATACATGGTGGGTAGTGAGAAAATTTCATTGCCATCAATTACTTTTTTCTCGAACTTACTTTCATCACTTTCATCATAGTAATAAACCCTTGTAGCTTGCTCCAAAGCCTCATTGTTACTAAAAACAATGTCGTCTATTGAGTGGGTCTCATAAATTAGATCAGTTAAATAACCAATAGCCTCTTCATCATTTGCTGCCATTAAATCAGTCATCAAATCATAAACATCGATGCTATCATTTTTAATTAGCTTCGATTCATGCGCTCTCCTGATACTATTCACCGCATCTTCATGTGTATCATAAAATGCGTTTTTCACTTCTACAGACTGTCCTACCACCACATCAAACTGCTTGATGGTTTTTAGATAGATCTCCTGGTACAATTCATAAAAGTAGGTCTGCCCCGGAATATTGATATTTAAGGTATATGGTAAAAATCCATCCGACTCAATAATCATATCATAATTTTTGGCTGGCGGTAATATAATAAGATAGTTACCAGTTACAGGGTCAGGCTGGTAAACAAAATCCAGCTTTTTCCCTGATTCCACATCTATCATATAAATATGGGTTGGTAGCGCTTTGCCTGTTTCACCATCCAGTATTCTACCTTTTATCATGGTAAGTGGCACATTAGCCTCTTCTTCCGGCATATCTATTGTGTAGATATCCTGCCCTCCATTTCCACCTTTTCTGTTAGAAGAAAAATACCCTTTTCTACCATCAGCTGTTAAGGTGAAGTAGTTGTCATCTGAAGTAGTATTAATTGGGTAACCCATGTTTTCAGGGTTGGTCCACTCGTCATTAAAAAGTCTTGTAACGAATATATCCCTTCCCCCTATTGTGTTATGACCGTCAGAAGTAAAAAACAACGTCCACTGATCTGGATGAATGAAAGGTGCATCTTCATTGTATTTAGTATTTACAGTCGGACCAAGGTTCCTTGGCTCACCCCAGGCTCCCGATTCCAATTTATCAACCACATAAATATCCATGCCACCATAACCCCCTGAACGATTACTGGCGAAATACATTCTTTTTCCATCTGGTGTAATACTTGCGGTACTTTCTAAAAATCTGGAGTTAATTTGATTTCCAAGCGTTACAGGCACTGACCAATCCGTACCTGATTTGTCGATTGAATAGAGATTCCCAGAACCATTTGGCCCGCCAATAAAAATAAGCATTGTCTGACCATCGGCAGAAAGACCGGCAGTACCCACATTATAGTCTGAGGTTATTTCAATTTTCTTAGGTTCAGACCAAACACCAGAAGTATTATAAGAAATATAGATCTCCTCAATAAAGTCTTCGTTAGATCTGGTTTTTCCATTGTTAGGTCTGAGAGCCGTATAGGCCATAACGCTTTCATCTGCTGAAACAACGGGATTATATTCTGTATATTCAGAGTTAATTACCGCACCAAAATTGTTGATAGTTATTTCCCTTGGGCTACTTATCAGCAGTAGCGCATTATTGGAGATTTCAAGCGATCGCTCCACTTTCCTCATCTCTGAAGTTTGGTTTTTATCTAACGAGTTTTTGTATTTCTGATAATACTCAATAGACTTTTCTATTTGTTCATCTCTATGGTATGCAGTGGCAAGTTTCTCATAAGCCATAGGTGGTAACCTATCTACACCTAAATTAATGGCCTTCTCCAAATAAGGAATTGCTTTTACCTGCTCATTGATATTTCTAGATTCACTGTAACAAACTCCTGTATTATAATAAACTAACGGATCATCTTTTACGCCATCTTCGATAGCTTTAAGATATAATTTCAGAGCTTCGTCATAGTTTCTGATGTTGTAGTACTTGTCAGCATTATAGATTATTTTGCTCGTATTTTGAGCGTTAACCTGAGCTACCAAAAAAATTCCGAGTAATAACGCACTTACCCTGAAGTAGTCTAATGTTCTCATTGTTTCAATTTTTATTGACATGATTAACCATTTAACCAATAGAGTTTATATTAAAAATTGGTCAAAATTATCATTTTAACCTCTAAATTAAGCATTTCTTAATTACGAATACTTGAAATTTTAATATCTTAATTGAATTGTTAAGATTTGAACTATGGAAACATTTAAAGATGTACTCAGGAGTGTAATAGAATTCTTTGAAGAATTTGGGTACTTCTTTACAACCAAACTCTTTTCATTAGGCAAGTCAGATATTACACTTATCACAATCGCCTATTTGCTGGTGTCTGTAGTAGGTCTCATTTACATCTCCAATAAGTTAAGCAGGTTTATTGGTCGCTCTGTATTGAGAAGATATTCGGCCAGTGAATCAACGGTGCACACAATATCTACAATTATCAAATATATTATTCTGGTAATTGGGCTAATGGTAATTGTTCAAACCGCTGGAATTGACCTAAGTACCTTAAGCATATTGGCCGGTGCACTTGGTGTTGGTATAGGATTTGGTTTGCAAAACATCACAAACAACTTTATTTCAGGTGTTATCATTCTTTTTGAGCAGCCAATTAAAGTTGGCGATAGAATTGAAGTTGCAACTATTAAAGGTGATGTTACCAAAATTTCCGCTCGGGCAACAACAGTCCTCACCAATGATAATATTTCGGTTATTGTGCCAAACTCAGAATTCATAAGTTCTACTGTTATTAACTGGAGTCATAATGATAGAAATGTAAGCTTTCGCTTCCCAGTTGGTGTAGCGTATAAAGAAAACCCTAAGAAGATTAAAGCATTGCTCTTAGAGGTTGCAAAAGAAAACCCAGGGGTGCTCAGTACTCCTGAGCCAGACGTGCTTTTTGATGAATTTGGAGACTCCTCCCTTAACTTCTTTTTACGTGTTTGGACTACGGAGTATACAAGTAGGCCAAACATCCTCAAAAGCCAATTGTATTATTCAATCTTTGAAAAATTTCATGAAAATGGTGTAGAAATTCCTTTTCCACAACAAGACTTACATCTGAAAACTGGTTTTGAAAAACTCAAAAATTAACTAAATTGAAAATATAAGCTGTTTTGGAGGAATATTCTTTTATTAAATATCTTAGAAAATCCTCAGATATTACATAACTTGACCGGATTATTGAAGCCGCATGAATATCAAGCAAACCTTTCTCAACGTACTTAACGTTAATGAGGACGAGTCTACTCGTGTTTTCGCGCTGCTGGGTATGGGGTTTTTTATTGGCGTATTTCTAGCCACATTAGATGTAGGCGCCTCAGCTCTTTTTCTTAATAATCTTGAAGAAGGCCAAATTGAAGAACAGTTACCCTTGGCAATACTTTTTGGCGGTATTCTGGGGGTTATTTTTACTGCACTCTATAATTTCTTTCAAAACAGGGTAAGTTTTAAAACATTGGGGTTAGGCTCCTTGCTTGCTATCACATTAGTATTATTGGGTATTGAATTCGCATTCAGAAACATGTCTGACCCACTACCAATTTATTTCTTTGCGTTTTCATTTATCGTACCCGCCAACTTCATTGTGCTACTCGTATTTTGGGGCGCATTTGGAAGAATGTTCAATTTAAGACAGGCGAAACGAATAATTGGTGGTATAGATACGGGTCAGTTAATTGCTTCTATCATAGCGCTTTTCTCCATTCCTATAATCGTTAACTACATCGCTGAGCAAGACTTGCTTTTTATGAGCTTAATTGCCGTTATAGGTAACTTTTTGATGTTCCTTTATATCACCCGGAGTAACCTGTTTCAAAAAAGGGAAGGCACACCCACTTATAGTATTTCTTATGGTAAACTAATTCAAAACCCATATATCGCATTAATGGCCTTGTTTGTAGTCATCTCCATGGTGGCCATAAATTTCGTGGACTATTCTTTTTATAACGTGACAAAAGCCAGGTTTGAGCCAAATGAATTAGCCAAATTTTTGAGTTTGTTTGAGGGTACTGTAGTAATTTTTAGTTTTTTATTCCAAACGTTCATTACAGATAAAATTATTGCACTTTATGGCTTAAAGGTTTCACTACTGGTCAATCCTATTCTATTAGCAATATTTACTTCCATAGCCATTCCTATAGGATACTCGTTTGGCTATTCTAAAGAGGCTGGGGATGCTATCATCTTCTTTTTTATTGCCATCTCTATGAGCAAACTATTCATCTCATCATTAAAAGATGCGTTAGATGGGCCTGCATTCAAATTATACTTCCTTCCAGTTGATAGTACGATACGGTTTGACGTACAAACAAAAATTGAAGGTGTGGTAACGGCATTTGCTGGTTTAATTGCCGGTGCGTTAATCATATTGATTAACAAAGTAGAAGTATTTACATTGATCAATATTTCTGTGTTTACCCTACCTGTATTGCTGCTTTGGTATTTCGTGACCAAAAAAATGCATAATAATTATCGCAGTACACTGCAATCAACACTCATCAAAAATAAGGAAACAGCGGATAGTGGAATGGATCAGCAATATGCTGTAAATACTGTACTTGAAAATGAGATAGAAAGCGATGCCGATGAGAAAATTATTTACGGCTTGCGATTGATGGAAAAAATAGAACCTGCAATATTTGAATCCTCCATTGTGAAAATGTTAGACAATGATTCGCCCAAGGTAAAAAATTATGCAAAAGAACGAATTAAGAAATTAGATATTGAATTTGATAAAAACACGGAATTAAGCCAGCTAGCCAAAAAAGCAGCTCAGGAAAGTGAGTCGAGTGATTTAATCTCTGTGCCAGCAGATAAAATTGGTAAACTAAGTAAATCAATAAAAAGTGATGATAGAATCTTGGCGGCTAAATTGCTCCGAAGATTAATTACCCCTCAAAATATATTTATTCTCTTAGAGTTACTTCGCGATATCGATCCAAGAGTAAAAATGGAGGCGATTATTACTGCAAGGAAGGTAAAAAGACCTGAAACTTGGGGCATTCTGGTTGAATTATTGAACTCTCCCACCTTTAGCAATGCGGCCACAGCAGCTTTAGTGGAAGCTGGGGAAGCTGCGTTGTTTACATTGGAGTCAGCATTTCATAAAAGTGGGCAGTCTGACCACGGTAAACTGAAGATCGTTCAAATAATCGGGCGAATTGGTGGCGAACGTGCAGTAGAATTACTTTGGAACAAAATAGAGCATCCTGACAGAAGAATTGTACATCAAATCCTTAATTCATTTAGATATTTTAATTATCAGGCTACAGAAAGACAGGTAACTGTGCTTACTAACCTCCTGGAAAATGAAATGGGCAAAGTGCTTTGGAATTTAGCTGCTCTTACAGAAATACCAAAGCAAGAACAATTCAAGTTTTTGCGTGATGCCATTAAAGAGGAAATAGATACAAATTATGACACCATCTATATGTACATGTCTATTTTGTACGATCCACAATCCGTTCAACTTGTACGCGAAAACATTGAATCTAATACATCTGAAGGTATTGCATTCGCTATTGAGCTTTGCGACTTGTTTGTTTCCCAGGAGTTGAAGCCAAAGCTTTTTCCCTTAATGGACGACATTCCTATTAATGAAAAAATTGTCCAGCTTCAGGGTTATTTCCCGAGAGAAAATTACAATCTTATACAAGTTTTAAATTACCTGCTTAATAAGAATTACAACCAGGTAAACAGATGGACCAAAGCATGTACTATCCATTGCCTTGCATTTGTCGATGAGTTTAGAGCCAGTAGAGGTTTAATAGCCCAGCTATTTAATAACGACAGGCTTTTACAAGAAGTAGCAGCATGGGTAATGTATTATAAAGACCCGGAAGCCCTAAAAAGAATCTCAGAAAGGTTGCAGCCAGAAGCCAGAAAATACCTGTATGATACAGTTGAAAAAAACAAGCTTCAAGAGGGTTTAACCGATGGCTATTTCATGTCAGTTGAAATGGTTATGTATTTAAAATCAGTAAACTATTTCAAAAATATAAAGGGGCTGTTGCTGTGCGATGTGGTTGATAAAATGGAAAACATTAACCTTCATGCGGGTGAGCGTTTAATTGTGCCTCAAACTGAGGAAGAAGAAAGAATATATGTAGTAGCAGATGGCGAAGTATTTCTCAAAAAGGATGGAAAAGAGGTAAAAAGACTAAAAAAGGGTGAAGTCTATGGCAAGATATTTAACCTGGATAGTAGTTTGGAAGTGAATGAAATAGAGGCGTTTGGTAATTCAGTGGTATTTCATTGCTCTGTCTATGATTTTTATAACGTGATGGCCAACCATCATGAATTGGCTCAAGGTTTCATTAAAAATATTACCAAAACAAAAGGCTCGGAAGTAGCAGATTAAACTAGTTTATATGGCTTTTGACATTGATGTATTAATCATTTATTCGAACGATGATAACCAGCAAACTGACGCAGATTTAGGCTGGGTTAATAACTTTAAAAAGTTTTTAGAGTTAATGTTGGTTCAGGTGTTGGGTAAAAAACCCAATATCATGCTCAAATCTGAGCATGATAGTATTACTGGTGCCAATTTAAAAAAGGTGGCCACACTAGTGCCCATCCTATCCCCCGCTTTCATAGAATCAGGAGAAACTCTAGACACGTTAGAATCTTTCTTTAAAAGCGTTGGCAAATCAAATGTTGAAAGGGTATTTAAAGTAAATAAAAAGCCTGTTGCTTTAGAGGAACAACCAGCGAAACTTAAATTGCTTTTAGGATACGACCTTTTTGAAATAGATTCAGAAACGGGTGAAATCGATGATTTTGTAGATTTCTTTAGCCCGGAAGCGGAAAGAAGTTTTTGGATGAAGATGGTAGACCTGGCGTATGACATTCATGAGAGTTTGATTGTATTAAATGAGCTGGACAGAGCCTCCGAAGTGAAGCATATTTTTGAACGAAGGTCTATATATCTGGCTGAAACAGGGTACGACCTCTCCATTCAAAGAAATATTATTAAGCGAGAGCTTCAACGGCATGGCTACAAAGTATTGCCTGATCATACATTGCCTCAAGAGGTTGATGAATTAAAAAAAGTTGTTAATAAGGAGCTAGAGGAGTGTTCTCTTTCCATTCACTTAATTGGTAGCTCTTATGGTGATATTCCTTCAGGCTCTGATAAATCTGTTGTGGATATTCAGAATCAAATTGCCGCAGAAAGAAGTACCAGTTTAAAAGATAAAAGTAAATTCTCCAGGCTTATTTGGATTTCCAACCAATTGAATCATGCAAGTGAAAAACAATTGGCTTTTATAGAAAACGTGAAACGAGATCTCTCATCCTCTGAAGGTACTGAGATACTCCAGACTGCTCTCGAAGATTTTAAAAACATTATCAGGGAGGAGTTAATTGAAGTTGGAATTGATAAACGAATGGGCAAATCAGTTGCTCCTGAAAAAAATGGAAAACCACTAATCTACGTTCTGCACGATAAAATTGACGAAAAAGAAGTCGGGCCGCTCAAAAAAGAAATTGAAAAGGCTGGTTATAAAGTGCTAACGCCAAGTTTTCAGGGTGAACTACTCGAACTCAGACAAGATCATATTAATAATTTACGAAGCTTTGATGCAGCAATTATTTATCAAGGTAAAGTAAATAACCAATGGGTAAGAATGAAGCTTTTAGACCTGTTAAAAGCACCAGGGTTTGGCCGGAGAAAACCGATAAAAGGAAAGGCCATTGTAAGCAGCCGTGAAGACAAGCTGGATATTAGTGCCTATAAAAATTATAACGTTACCCTAATAGACGGGAATGAAAAAGAAGCCATTGCCGGACTTAAGGGGTTTTTAGAAGAACTAAACTAGTACAGCCATGAGTGAAATACTAGAAGATATATCGCCCTCATCGTCATCTAATGACAAAAAAGTAGTCGATAACCCATTTCCAGGTTTACGGCCATTTAAGATTGAAGAAAGTCATCTATTCTTTGGTCGGGAAGGGCAAAGTGATGAGGTTCTTTTAAAACTATCGAAACATCGATTTGTTGGAGTAATTGGCCCTTCGGGAAGTGGTAAATCATCATTTATCTATTGTGGCGTATTACCTATTTTATATGGAGGTTTCTTAACCGATACCAGCCCCGATTGGGAGGTTGTTGTTACCAGACCAGGCGCAGGGCCAATAGAAAACCTTGCTGAATCAATCGTGTCGAGAGATCCGGCCTATATCGCAGCCGATGAGGAAGAGAAAAAGATCAAGAAAACGATTATAAATACATTATTAAGAAGTAGTTCTCTTGGCTTGGTGGAAGCCGTTTTACAATCCAGAAGATCAACAGATAAAAACTACCTTATACTTGTCGATCAGTTTGAAGAGCTTTTCAGGTTTAAAGATAGTGACGACTCTACCGCAGTAAATGAAACATTGGCATTTGTAAATTTACTGATAGAGGCAATTAACTATTCAGATGTGCCTATTTATGTAGCCATCACTATGCGTTCCGACTTTATCGGAGATTGCGCTCAATTCCCTGATCTAACTAAAAAGATTAACGATAGCCACTATCTGATTCCTCAAATGACTCGGGATCAGAAAAGAAGAGCCGTTGAAGGACCTGTAGCTGTGGGCGATGCTCAAATAGCTCAGCGTTTAGTACAACAACTACTGAACGATTTGGGCGATAGCACCGATCAATTGCCAATTCTTCAACACGCATTAATGCGTACATGGGGCTATTGGTCTAAATATAGGGATAGACAAGACGAACCGTTAGACATTAAGCATTACGAGGCCATTGGTACTATGTCCGAAGCCTTATCAATGCATGCGAATGAGGCTTATGATGAATTAACCGATGATCAAAAGCTCATTTGTGAGTCCATATTCAAAGCAATTACTGAAAAAAGAGGTGAAAACTTCGGAATCAGGCGCCCTACACGTTTGGGTGAAATAGCGGCCATTGCCGATGTATCTGAGGAAGAAGTAATAGAAGTAATAGATAAATTCAGAGACCCTAGTAGGTCATTATTAACACCTGCCTATCATGTTCCGCTCAATGCGAAATCAATGATAGATATCTCTCATGAAAGTTTAATGAGGATTTGGGTGAGGTTAAAGAACTGGGTGGATGATGAAGCGGATGCCGTTCAAATGTATCTACGACTATCAGAAGCAGCTGCTATGTACCAGGTAGGTAAAGCCGGCCTTTGGAGACCGCCCGATTTACAACTAGCACTCAACTGGCAGGCCAAGCACCGCCCTACCCTGGTTTGGGGACAGCGATACCATCCGGCTTTTGAGCGAACAATGATATTCTTAGAGTATTCTAAGAAAGAGTTTGAGACCGAGCAACGAATTAAAGAACTTCAGGCTAAGAGAAGGCTGAGAAATGCGCGTATTGTTGCTTTAGTTTTAGCTGCTGCTACGGTTATATCCTTAGGTTTCTTAGTATATGCTTTTTATCAAAAAACTATTGCCGATAAAGCTAGAGTAGAAGCTGTAGATAATGCTAAATTGGCAGAAAAAAATGCTGCCGAAGCCGAAGCACAAAGAGCAGCTGCTGAAAAACAAAGAGAAATAGCAATCCAAAGAGAAGCAGACGCCATAAAAGCTGAGGCTGCTGCACGTGAATCAGAGAAAAAAGCAATCGCTGCATTATCTGAAGCGGAAAGACAAAAGTTAAGAGCTGAGCAGGGAGAAGAAGCTGCGAAAGAGAGTGCTGAAAAAGCAAGAATAGCACAAAAAGCTGCTGAAGAACAGAGGAAGATAGCTGACACTCAAAAAGAAGCAGCTCAAAAAGCCAAAGAAGCAGCCGATAAATTAAGAATGCTCGCTATAGGCAAATCAATGGCTATTAAATCTACACAGTTGCGTAATGAACAAGCTACTCTAAAAGGATTATTAGCGCAACAAGCCTATATTTTTAACTCAGAAAATGGAGGTGATCAATATGATAATGATATTTTTAATGGACTTTATTATGCGATAAAGGAGCTTGGAGACCCGCTTGTTGAAAGCTTAGGTGGTCATGAAAAAGGTATCAGAGCTGTGGCTTCCTCCACAACTGGAAATAACATTTTCTCGGCAGATACTCAGGGAAAAATTCTGAAGTGGTCCTTAAAAGGTGAGCACAGGGTTGCTGATACTATCATTAACTCAAGGCTATATCACCTTATAAGATCCATAGATGTTTCATCAGACAACTCAAAACTAGTTGCTGGTGGTGAGTTTCCTCAAGTTGCAGGTACTACTTATGTAGAGATTTTTGATGTGAATAACAATCAAAAACGTACTATAAGCGGTTTTGAAAAAGAAGTATGGAATGTTATCATCACACCGGATGATCGTGCTTTCTTTACGCTTGATAACGATGGTAAATCAATTAAAAGATCAGACTTCAATAATGTTTCGCAAGTAGCCGCTACTTCGGTAAGGTTAAATGACATTGCGCTGTCTAATGATGGAAAATACATTGTCGGAGCCGGAAATAATGGTAAGATATACCTCTATGACGGAAATAAGAATTATGCTGAGTCAGTAATCTATGATAATGGAACAAAAGTCTTGAATATTGCCATTAGCAATGATAATGTAATTGGATTGGGTGATGAGCGTGGACTAATTAAAGTATTTAAACTTTTCGGCACCACATCTCCTACCCGATTGGTAGGCCATAGTTCTCCTATCGAGGACTTGAAGTTTAGTTCTGATGGAAGATTTTTGGCTTCGGCATCAAGAGATAAAACTGTAAGACTCTGGAATAGAAGTAATTATACAGCCCAACCAATAAAATTAGATGATCACCCAGATTGGGTATTTACTGTAGCTTTTAGTCCTGACAATTCACAAGTATTAGCCGGAACAAAAGAAGAAATTGTGCGGGCATGGCCAACCGATATTGAAGTGATGGCAGATAAAATCTGTGGAAAAATCGATGAAAACATGACTCAGGACGAATGGGATATTTATGTTGCAGACAATATAGATTACGAAAAAACGTGTGAACAACATGCAAAAGGTAAATAAGGCTTTTTATGTCCTTTTAATAATAGTAAGTGTTACTTTTTGCGCCTTTGAAACTAAGGCGCAAACTGCTTGTACACAAACACTGAGACAAGCACGTACAGTTTTTGATGAAGGAAGAATTCATGAATTGGAGCAGCTGCTTTCTGATTGTATCGATAATGGATTTACGGATGATGAACGAACCGAGGCTTACCGTCTTTTAATTCTTGCTCATATTTATCTTGATGAAACTGTAAAAGCCGATGATGCTATGCTGGAATTACTTCGTGATAATCATGGCTTTGAAATAAACCAACAAGCAGACCCGGCAGAATTAATTAATCTTTATAACACCTTCAGACACGATCCTATCTTCTTCTGGGGTTTCAGAGGTGGATTTAATACTTCATTTGTGAATGTAATAGAAGCCCATGGCGTGCATGATCTTAATAATTCAAATGCTTCATATTCTAACCAACTAGGTTTTGTGGTGGGGCTATTAATCGAAAAAAGGTTTGGAAGCAGGATTACTCTACGTTCTGACCTGCAATACATTATTAATACCTTTGACCATTCATTTTCAACCTTTAGGCGAACAGATACCAATATTGATATCGTTAATTCTACTGCTTCTGAAACGCAAAACTCTGCGGGTATGTCTCTAATGGCTCAATTTAGGTTATTTCCGGAAAAAGAGGCAATCAGAAAAAATAAATTTGAAAAATTAAACCCTTATGTGGGACTCGGAGTTACCGGTCGCTACATTTTAAGTAGTGCGCTCACCTTTGATGTAAGTAATAGTGCAGGTGCTTCACCGGACGGAGCAAGCGAAGATTTAATAGACGCAGAAATCCGTAATCAATTTAATCCCACAGCAGATATAGAATTCGGAATCAAAAAAGCACTAGGGCTAATGTATTTCACCGCAGGTGTTAGATATAGCTACGGTTTTTTAGATATTACAGATCGCCATTATGATAATGGTCGGTTAACAACCTTTTTTGGTTGGGGAGCGAATGATATTAATACACATTCCCTTACCGCTTTTATCGGCATTCTTATTCCTCAATATGTTCCTAAAAAGTTGACTAAATGAAAAAGAGCTTACATATAGCCAACACCTTATTTCTAATCGTTTCATTCCTTTTTACTTCATGTAACGATGAAATGGATGCAGGACCGGGTGAATCAGAGACTTACATAAAACTTTACGGTAGTCAAAATAATGAAGAACCGAATGATATGCTGCTCCATGCGGATGGTAGTATAATTATACTGGCAACACAGGAAATTATAGTGGATGAGACAACTTACAAAATAAAAGTGCTGGCGCTAGATCGACTGGGCAATTTGATATGGGAAAACAGGTACCCTGATGATACATCTGAATCTGAGATAAGTTATAAAGGTGGCTCAATCATTTCCAATGCTAATGGCGATGGTTACTTACTAATTGGTGAAAGTATAAACTCGGACAACCAAAAAAGTGTACTCATCTTGGAAATTGATCAATCTGGTACGCAAGTAAATTCTACAGAATTTATGATTGATAACGGAGATACTCCGATTGCAGGGGTAGGTCTGGCACTAAACTCTCAAGGTGAAATTAAGGCTACTGGCCTAATTGGTTCTCCAAACAACAATTTATGGGTAGGCACCTTTAGCAGTAATTTGGAGTTACAGCCGGAATGCTCTTTCCGCTATGCTTCTGCAGTATCTGATCCACAATTACTGAAATCAACTTTTACAAATTCAAACGATGAAGTTGTATTTGGTTTAACCGGTTTTCAAACAACATCGAGCCGTCAGAATGGTAAACTGGTAAAGGTACCATCATGTCAACCAATTCCATTATCTAGTCCATTTATTGTTAATGAATCAAATTCAATATCATATGCCACTAGTTTCATCACCAAAACATCTAGTGGATTTGCATTAGTGGGTACAAGAAACCCCGATGACGGTGGCGACATCTTTATTTCATTAGTTAATAGTGACGGAGTGCCCTTTACAAACGAACCAATTGTTTTTAATGAATTACCAGGAGGTCTGATTTTAGATGGTGATGAAGAGGGATTTTCCATAGAACAAACCAATGATGGTGGTTACCTTATCGGTGGATCATCTGAATCAAATTCCGATGGCGGTAGTGATATTATTTTAGTTAAAATCAATTCCCAAGGGATAGTGCAGTGGTATCAATTCTACGGTGATCAAAATGACGAAGAAGCAAATATCATCATGCAATCACCCGATGGTGGATTTATTATTCTTGGTAGTACAGAATTTGGAGGTATTAATACGCTTATACTTATAAAAACTGACAGGGAGGGTAACGTACATTAATTTACTCTCTTCATTCTATAGTTTGATGATTTTATTGTGAAAGAAATGAAAGGCTTTATGCAAGTTATACTCTATCATTTAAGAGGAAAAATTAAATACGTAACCAATACTTTAGGTACTAAAATAATTACCCTTTTTATACTAACATTGATTGGAGTAAATTTTTCCTTTGCTCAAGGTACATTGACAACCGGCACATCAGCCGGTGATGTTAATCCGTTGCAGACTACCCATAGTTCACCCTCTGCTCCACAACAACAAACTATTGTAGCTTACGATTTTACTATGGCAGCCGGAGCCACCAGGGTTAAATTCACGGGACTAACCATTCATCTGACTGATGTTGGTATTGATTGGGCTAATGTGCTTGAAGATGTTGAATTGCATACTGAAAGAGATGATAATGCTTCAAATCAGGATACTGACATCAGTACTGGATTTAGTGGCACTAATAATACTGACATTTCATTTACATTAAACAGCGCTAATAATCAGGCTGGAGATGTACAAGCTAATCAGACGGACATTTTTGAATTCAGATTTAGGTTTAAAACGAATATCGGTGCTGCTGAACGAATGGTTATAGACAACGCCTCAATAGAAATAACTATCTCAAATTCAGACTTTACTGGAATAACTTCAGGTAGTGTAACAGGCGGTCCAATTGTTAGTGATGTAATTCCGGTAATAATTAGTGAAACTCAATACGCCATTACTGCCCAACCTACAACTGTTGGTTTAAATCAAGACTTTTCCCTTACCGTTCAGGGAGTAGATGCCAATGGAAACTATGATTTAAACAATACTTCGACAGTTTCTATTGCGCGTGGAGCAGGAACTGGAACACTCAGTTCCGTTCTTGATGGGGATTTGTCAAGTGATTTTGTTGCCGGCTCATTTACCTGGACAGACCTGCAATTTGACACGAATGAAATATTTGATATTGTAGCTTCTGGTAGTCTTACTTCAGCCACATCAGCTTCAATTGATGTTTTGCCATCCTTAACCTCAGTAACTGCTCCTTCGGATGGAACATATGTATTTAATCAGAATGTTGATTTTACGGTCAACTTTGATGAAGCGATGACGGTGACGAATATGCCGAGAATACCTGTGACACTGGATGCAGGTGGGACAGAATATGCTACTTACGTTTCCGGAAGCCCAGGTGCAGCACTTACTTTTCGTTATACAGTAGATGGCGATGACCTTGATGCAAATGGCATTTCAATAAGCTCCCCGATTGATTTGAATGGAGGTACAATTAATGATAGTGGAGGCAATCCTGGCCCTCTAACGTTCACACCGCCTAACACCAGTGCAATTTTGGTTGATGGTATACGCCCCACTATATCAAGTGTTTCGGTTACTGACATGACTTATGAAGAGTCTGATAATATAGATATTTCAGTACTCTTCGATGAAATTGTGAACGTAACAAACACACCTAGAATCCAATTTACTATGGAAACCGGTGGTACTGTAAATGCTAATTATCAATCAGGAAGCGGATCCAATACTCTTATTTTCAGATATAATGTAGCTGCAGGCGTAAATGATAATAATGGTATTACATTAATTTCACCTATACAACCAAATGGTGGAACAATTAGTGACGCCAACACAAACCCAGCCATACTTACCTACGCGCTGCCTAATACCACAGGTGTGCTGGTAGACGCTCTGGATCCAACCATTACGAACTTTGCACTTCCATCAAACACAACTTATGGAGATGGACAAAATCTTGATTTTCAGGTGACGTATGATGAAGTGGTTCAGGTGACCGGAACGCCACGCATCCAATTGACATTAAATATTGGAGGAACAGTATATGCTAATTATCTCTCTGGTGATAACTCCACTGTTCTTACATTTCGATATACTGTCAATACTGGAGATGAAGACCTCGATGGAATTACAGTAGCCTCATCTATCGATTTAAATACAGGAAGTATCCTTGATAATGTAGGGCGCACGGCAGATTTGACTTATACTGTTGGCTCAACGGCAGGTATACTTGTTGATGCCAAACCTGCAAGTATTCTTTCTGTTACTGCCCCTGCTAACAATACCTACCTTAATGGCCAAAATGTGAACTTCACGGTAAATTTTGACGAGAATGTAATTGTTTCAGCTCCGCCAAGAATTCAAATTACTTTAGCGTCAGGTACTGTATATGCGAACTACCTTTCCGGGTCTGGGTCATCCGCTTTAGTATTCCGATATATGGTAGGTAATTCCGATTTAGATGGTGATGGTATTGTATTAACCTCTCCGATTCAGCCTAATGGTGGGACAATAACTGATATGGGCGGGAACAATGCTTTACTCACGTTTGCGCCACCCGTAACAACAGGAATACTTGTTGATGGGGTTATTCCTATGATCACCTCTGTTGTTCCTCCCGGTCCGGGTACCTACATTCTTGGCAATAACCTGGATTTTGTGGTCAATTATAATGACAATGTTAATGTAACCCCTACTCCGCGGATTTCAATCACTCTCAATTCAGGGACAGTATTTGCGAATTACTTATCTGGTTCAGGTACAAACGCTTTGACTTACAGATACACTGTAGCAGCAGGAAATCTGGATAACAACGGCATTACAATGGTATCACCCATTCAGGAAAATACGGGATCACTTCAGGATGCTTCGGGTAATACTGCTGATCTTACCTATACTCCCCCGGTAACCTCTGGGATTTTGATCGATGGAGCGGCCCCAAGGATTTCAACAATTACTAGGGCAAGCCCTGCAACGAGCCCTACCAATGCAAACGTAGTGGAATGGGATGTAGCTTTTGATCAGGTAGTTTTTAATGTTGATGAATTAGACTTTACTGTAGCAGGTGCTGGAAACGTTCAAATGGTAACAGACCAAGGTGGAAACGTCTATCGAGTTACAGTTTCTGGAGGTGGCCTAACAAATTATGATGGCACAGTGACACTGGGGATAAATGGAGCAACCGATATTATAGATGTTAATACCAATCCGTTTACCAACTTCACTCCTACAGGTACGAACAATAATACGTTTGTGATGGATAATAGTGGTGCACGCGTTTCTTCAATCACACTTGCAAATAGCAATCCGCACAATGCCGGTATTAATGCAGGTTCAGTGAACTTTAATGTGGCTTTCAACGAAACGGTTACTGGGGTTGATATTTCCGATTTTTTAATTAGTGCATCCAACCTAATTGGTACACCTACGGTATCTGGTGTAACAGGATCTGGTCAAAATTATACTGTAACTGTAAATGGTTTTGATCTAAATGATGCCAGCGCATCTGGTACTCTGAATCTTGATTTAAATGCAACAGGCACAATTTTAGATGCTCTTGGCAATGATAATACGAATCCTGCAGTTTTAGGTGCAGATGAAACGTATACAATAATCAACCCTGAACCATCTGAAGATATTAATCAGGTATCCTTCATTTCAACAGGTCAGACAAGTAATACGATAGGTTTAAGTTGGACTAATTCGGTCACCGACCAAATCGCATATCAACACTTAATTCTGGTTAAAGAAAGCGGCTCCTTTCCTAACCCAACTGATGGTAGTTTTATAAACAATGACTTAGATTTAACGACTGGTACTACCGGTCAATTAGCAATTAACGTTCCTCATGGACAAAACACTTTTAATGTAACCGGATTAAACTCAGGTACATCGTATGATTTTGAGATTTACCCTTACACTAACAATGGAGCAAACGTAAATTATAGAATAAATTCACCTGCTACACTTACCCAGGCTACACCTGTAGCATCTTTTAGCAGATTACTCAGTGTTTCTTCTGCAGTTACAATATCTTCGCTTACAGATACTCAGGCAGAAGCCATAGCAGCTTCACCTAATTTTAGATTTAATATTCATGATGATGGTGGAATTACAGACGATAACATAGCAGATAACGCAAAAACAGAATTCACACAAATTGTATTTACACAAGGGACAGGAAACGCTATAGCTGACTGGACAACTGTAATTGCTGGTGCTCGATTGGAAGGTGATGAAGGAAATGATTTAAACAGCGATGATGATGGTGGACAAGTTACTATTCAAAGCGACAGAATAATCTTCAGTGGTATAACACATGGAAATAACGACCTTGGCGAAGTAGATGATGATGAAGAAAAAACTTATACACTTCGTGTATGGTTACATTCACCGATGCCTGATGGTGTAGATAACCAGGATTTGGTATTTGAACTTATTGCGGCAAGCGGTATTACTTCCGTGCCTGGAAGTAGTGGTTTTGATGGTGCGTTTAACACGATTAACTCAATTGATGGTCGGAATAGTATTGATATTGATGCAACAACCCTGACATGGACTACTCAACCAGCAAATAATATAGGTGTCCTTAGCACTTTTGCAATTGCACCAGTAATTACTGCGGAAGACGCAGTCGGTAACAGAGATGTGAACTTTTTTGAGTCTATAACAGCATTTTCTAATACCGGAGGAATTACAATGAATAATAGTCCATTAGGATTAGCATTTTCTGCTGGTTCTTTTACTCTTTCCAGTAGTTTTAGTTACCAAACATCTGGAAATGGTACATTGAATATCTCAACCCCTTCAATAGCATCAGCCCAATCAAACCCCGTAACAGTTAGTTATTCTGACGGAACAACCGTGATGGCCAGTGGTTTTATTGAAGAGAATAATATAACTCCTGTACTTGGTTCTTATGCAATTCTTAAAGAATGGATCATAACAGATGATGCAAGTCCTTCTCTTGTAAATGATGGTGTCCCTACTAGAATAACGCAATTTGTCATTACTGCCGCACCTGGGCCAAATGCAATAACCAATAATTGGACAGAAGCATTTACTGATTTAGTATTGTCGGATCCAACGACTACAATTTTTACATTTGGGTCTGCAACAGCGAATAGCATAATATTTAGTGCCATTCCAAATACGGATAATTCAACCATAGGGTTCATTGAAGATGATGGTAGTATAACAGTAAGGTTATATGCAGATTTGAATGACGATTTTGGTCCTAATCTGGAAAATATTGTTGACAATATGAACCTTGTATTGTCAGTAACAACATCGGATATTACTACCATCGCCCAAAGCAGCACAATAGCTACAGGCCAGAATGTAGTATCAGATAATACCAAAAATTTTATTCGAATAACTGCCTCAACGTTAAACTTTGAACAGCAGCCTGACCCTACAGCACAATACGGAACAACATTAGCTACTCAGCCAATCGCTGTTGCCAGAGATAATTTCGGAAACCGGGATAAAGATTATATTGGTCCAATAAATGTGACAAATACTAACGGTAATCCTGTTACTAATTCAACTGCAATATTTAATAATGGATCAGTCGAATTAAATCCAGGATTCTTTTTTACTCCAGGTCCGGGAGCGGATAACGATGATGTGACACAAATTGTCTTTACAGATGCGAATGTCGGTAGTATTACTGCCAGTACTAACGCTATTACCATAAGCTATTCAGGCGAATCAGATATAATTAGGGACGTTAATTTTAGTGCAAACTCGGGTACAGGTTATAATTCAAACATACCCTATCAGGATTTTCAAGGAACAACCATTACAGATAATTCCAATAGTATAGTTTTGGAAGGGTTCACTGTTCGTGATGGTGGTGGATCATCAGATGCTGACGGATCGGCCACTATAATCGAAAGTATAACCTTCAACATAAGCAATTCAGAGAACCTTAGAACCATTGAACTTTATGATGCTACAGGAACTACGCCTCTGTCCTCTACTGGAACAAATGAACAAGCGGTAATTGGTAACAATGTAACATTTAGCGGCCTTTCGTTGACCGCTCCTGATAATGGTTCTGTTGATTTTACAATTAGAGCAAATTATCAAGCTATAGTTGATGACAATGAGACCATAACATTTAGTGTAACTAATGTGGTTGAGTCTTCCACTGCATCGCAGTTTTTAAATGCTGATGGTAGAACTTCAGGTGGCACAATACCAGCATCTTCATTGAGTGCAGATGAAAACCGGATTGAAGTAACAAGAACACAATTGGTTTTTGATAACATCGGTGGTGCCAGCCTTAACACGGATTTTACTCCTGCTATTACTGTAAGAGCCCTAGATAATCTTAATAATACAGATTTAGACTTTACTGAAGCTGTTAGCTCCTATTCAAACTTTAGCACCTCGGAAACATCTCAGTTGGCTACATCAAACAATCCAAGTGGCTCCTTTTCCTCTGGAGTTTTTATATTTCCTACCAATTTTCAATTTACAGAATCAGGTGATGGAGTGACGATTACAATTGAAACAAATACATTTGATGGATCACCACTATCTCCAGGCGTATCAAATAGTTTTGATATCATATCTTCATTTGAGTCTTATATAACATTTGTCTCAAGTGGAGGTGATATTCCTTATATCAATTTCCCACCGAATGCCGATATTGATGATTCTGAGAGTTATGCATTAGCTACATACCAATTACATGACGGTCAACCGCTTTTAAATGGAGGTGTGTTTGATGTTGATGGGGCACCAACTACCATTAATGAGATTACTATCAGTATCACAAATCCACAAAATTTAGATAAGGTTGGTATTTTTGATATGGGAGGAACCCAATACGGTTCAGACATGCCTGCTGCTGCTTCAATCACATTTACTGGTGTGAATTTTTCCGCTGGTGATGATTTAACAAATAATTTTTTAATAAAAGCTAATTTCCAAAATACCAGTCCTAATATCACTGACAATGACGCTATTAACATCACTATTACCGATGTTGTAACTGGGTCAGGTTCGCAATTTGAACAACCCAGCCCGGGTGTTGGTGGACAACCCGATGGATTTGGCGGTTTTATTGCACCAGCCCCAGCTAACAATGCAATTGAAGTAACTGCAACTGAATTCTTTTTCAATGAGAGTCCAGCTACCATTGAAGGTGTAAATATTGCGTTAGCTAATATTCCACAAATACTTGTTCAAGACGCTAATTCCATATTAGATTTGGATTTTTCTGGAGACTGGAATCTGGTGACCCCAAGTGCAGGTATTGATATATCACTTATTACCGATGACTTTATAGGTGATGGTACACTTAATTTAACAGAGCTAACCTATACGAGTACTGGAAATGGTACACTTAACATTTTTGATCCAACTGGAACAATTGCACCTGCTGGAAATGCATCATCATCCACAGTTGATGTAATTAACACCTTGGGTACACAATTAACAAATGGAATTGAGGCAAATGACATTCCTGTAGTTTCTGGTAAGCAAAATATAGCCATTCTTGGATTCTCATTATCAAGTGCATTTAATAATGGTTCAGACCCACGCTTTAATGAGCTGCGAGTCCAGTTTGTTAACCCTGGAGATTTAATGACACCTGTAGATATTTCTTCAACCTTTCAAGATTTTAGATTATTCCAATCACTTGATAATTCAATCGATCCAACATTTGCCAATACTACTGATATTACTTCCGGTTTTAGTTTAACAAACGGCAATTCTACTCTTACATTTTCAGGCCTGGATTTATTAATTGATGATAATCTTGCTAATCAATATTTCTTTCTTGTAGTAAACGTTAGCGTAAATGCAGATGCCAGTACCTTGCCTGTAGTACCTCTAATTGTTGACAATGAAATAACAATGAGTGCAGGAAGTTTTCAAGTTACCTCCCCTATTATCGGTCTGGAATATGATTTTGAGGATAGAAAAC
>NZ_JAVJUY010000199.1:0-9559 GCF_040220315.1 Fulvivirga sp. | reverse complement strand
TATTAGCACAACGTAATGTTGAAATGAATAACCCTAACTACGATGATCGCTTTCTTAGTTATGGATTTCTTATCGGCTTGCACACCACAACTTATCAGCTAAAATACTCAGATCAGTTTGTATCAAGGGATCTAGATACGTTGTACTCTATATCTCCTTCGTGGTCACCTGGCTTTAGTTTAGGATTCATTGTAAACATGAATATGTCGGAGTTTCTGGATATAAGACTATTACCAAAAGTGTCCTTTTATGAACATAAACTGGAATATCAATCATTAGATTCAGCCCCGCTGGAAGAATTGGTTGAAACCACTGTTGTAGAACTACCGCTACTTTTAAAATATAAATCGGAACGAAGAGGTAACTTTAGAATGTATATGGTTGGTGGAGTGAAGCCTGGCTTTGAAGCATCTGGTAAGAATGATGTAGACGAGGTGAGTAAAGAAAACCTCGATATTAGAGCTTTCAATTTATCACTGGATGTTGGCTTCGGTATAGATATGTATTATCCACTCTTCAAGTTCTCACCTGAAATCAGGTTTTCGAAAGGCATTACAAATATGCTGGGAAGTGGTAATAATGAACTAAGTGCAGGCATCGACCGCTTGAACACCAATACTGTTACCCTATATCTTTTGTTTCAATGAGCAAAGAAGTCGTATTTATATCAGGAGCAACTTCAGGCATAGGAAGAGCCACGGCAGTTCTTTTATCTAAACACAAGTATAGGTTAATTCTGGCAGGTAGAAGAAAAGAACGACTAGCTGAACTCCAAACTACTCTTGGTAAAAATACAGAAGTTAGAACGCTCGCATTTGATATTACGGATAAGAATGCTTTAAACCTTGCGTTTGATTCGTTACCTACTGAATGGAGGGCCATAGATATACTAATTAATAATGCTGGTAATGCGCATGGCTTAGACCCTATTCAAGACGGCTCAATTGCAGATTGGGATGCCATGATTGACATTAATGTAAAAGGGCTTTTATACTTATCAAAGCGGGTTATGCCAAACATGGTAGAAAGACGGAAAGGTCATATTATTAATATTGGTTCTATAGCAGGCAAAGAAGTCTATCCCAATGGAAACGTATATTGCGCCTCTAAATATGCCGTAGAAGCCATTACACAAGGTATGCGGCTAGATTTGAACAAGCATGGAGTAAAGGTTTCTGCTATTAACCCTGGGCTAGTAGAAACAGAGTTTTCTGAGGTACGTTTTAAAGGAGATAAAGAGCGTGCGGATTCTGTTTACAAAGGATATTCTCCATTATTGCCAAATGACATTGCAGAACTTATTCATTTTGTAGTAACAAGACCTAAGCACGTAAATATTGCAGACTTATTAGTCTTGCCTACCGATCAGGCTTCATCAACGATTGTTAACAAGAAGCTGTAGCAGTGTATTCTGATCTATGTCATGCTTACCAGGAAAGGTTATAATCTCAGGTTTTAATTTAAGTCGATTTGAAATTTCAGTCATCTCTTTAAGTCTTTCTTGTTTTATGAAAGGATCATCCAGTCCATATACATAGGTAATATCTTTATCTGAAAGAATTTCACGAGTAACTGTAATATCCATGTCTGGAGGAAAAATTCCTGCCCAAAGTATTAGTTGATCAAAATTTATTTTACCCGAAGCGATCCATCGAGATACAGTGGCCGAACCTTGTGAAAAACCTAAGAGAGTAACTTTACAATCAGCTGAGATATTATCTTTAATGCCTGAGTAGAGTTGATTCAAATATTCAAGATAATTTTCAATATCTATTTCCCTGTCTACTTTGGTCATCCATGTGGCGCCAACCCTTCCGCTAAATCCTTCAATATAGAATTTTGAAAGCCCTTCAGGTGCGATAATACAAAAACCATGTTCTTCTAAAGAGCTAAACTTTCTTATAAAGTATTTTGAAAGTTGCCCATAGCCATGAAGCACAAACAGTAAATGTTTTGTACCTGAATTGAGCTCACCAATTTGGCTGTATCTTCCTTTGTATGAAAAATTGAAGTGATGTTCCTGCATAAAAAAATAGCAGGCTCCATTAAATGAAACCTGCTTTTTTAATAAGATAAACTTTAAACTATCGCTTGAATCCAAGGGCACTTCCTCCGCAGAATTGTGCCGAATTATCAAACGTATACTGTATGTAATAGATACCAGTAGTGTTACAAGGATAAGCTATGGCACTTAGAAATTGGCCATTAAATTTACTGCTTGCAACCTGATTTCTATTGCTATCAAATAAACTTACGATTATACCGTCTGTAGATTCTCCTGTAGCACATACGTTGATCATGTATTGTGTACCTTTGGTAAAGACGTATGAGTATTCAACTTTGGTTTTAGAGCCACCTTGGCCATCAATTTTATAACTCTTAAGGAAATTAAAACCAGAAGCTAGTTTTGGAATACAAGAGTTTGTGTATTGTTCAGCATTACATTGTGCTTTTGCAGTTGTACCTGCTACTATAAACAAACATGCCGTTATTATTGTATAAAATACCTTTTTCATATTCTGATTATTTTCCACTAACTAATTACACTTTTTCTAATACTGCTAATAATATTCGTGATGTTCTGAACATTTTCAGGAGTAATTTTTATTTCACTTGTACTATTATCTTTTATGACCATAACGCCATCAACAACTTCAAATGTTGATTCTTTATACGTCTTAACAATCTCAATTTTCTCATATTCAGATTGTAACTTTTGCATTTCATTCAAAAGTGATGCCATATTTTGATCAATGTCTTTATAAAAGCTTAAAAGGAGTACAATATTCTCTAAAATAATTTTCTGCTCGCCAATAGTATCCCTAAGCTCTTTGTTGTCCGGGTTTTTCTTTGCCACCTGACATGTAATGTGCATTGCTTCTAACCAACCACCAGCTAAAAGAAGTACACTCAGGTTAGCTCTGTTTTGCTCTTGCAAATAGTGATTTATACTATTAAAATTCTGTGTTGTGATTAATAACAATGAATCCAGGTTTTTGCTATTGGTCGCCAACCTACCGATAGTTTCAATATCAAAAAATTGACCTATGCTTAAACCATCTGCCAACTCTTTAATTGCAGCCATATAGTCTAACCCGTCTTGATTCTGCTCATAAATGTTAGTGTAACCTAGGTCTGTACCGTAAATACCAAGGTTTAATGATTTTCTGTAATTGCTATTATATTTTGATAGGTTATCAGCTGAATTTAGGAATCCCTTGTCGTACTTGGTTCCAGATTCCTTTAAAAGAACTGAAATTTCCAGTGGTGATGGAATCTGTTGGATAATACTACTAATAGCTTCTTCAGAGATTGCTGGACCTTCAACCTTTGTTGAATCCAAACTCTCTAAAAATGCTTGCTCATCTGGTTTTTTACTTGAGTTGCATGCAAAAAACAGTACTGCCAATATCAATGATAATTTCCTCATATGCACAACATTTATGATGGTAACAAAATTATAAATTCATTTATCTATTACAAACATTATTATTTGTAATTGGCCAATTACTATAGCTGACAAATACTTACTTCTTAGAGAATTTTATTTTACTTAACTTATCTAATCCTTTTCTAAGCGCCTCAAAATATAAAGCTAAGTATAGCAATATCGTCATTAACCAGATGACAATCAAGTTGAATGTGTAGGTACTAAAGTAGGTGCCCGCAAAATACTTAGACGGTGCAAAAAAGTGTGCCCTATAATCGAAGAAATGGCTGGGGTTATCTGGTTCGTTAAAAAATGGGGTTAATTTGTTGGATAAGCTCACCATTGTATTCGATTATCCTATCTTTTTCAGCCACATTCATAACGAGATCTGCTAAACTCTCATTATAATACTCGTTTTTTAGTTCATTCAGATTGTAGTCGTATTCAGGGTTGTTTTCAAAGAAATAAACCATTTGGTCTTTTCTAACCACACTTTTGTTATAAACATCCTGGTAATGATCTTTATAATTTTTAAAATAGTCCTCAAGCATTGCACTAACCTCGTTGGTAAATGATTCTAATGTGAGCTCACCAACATTCACATTTTCCAGACCCTCTTGAAAAGGATCACCTACAATATTGTCTTTAATGATTTTTAAATCCTTTTTTAAGATCGCTTTTATGGAATCATTATCAGCTCCAATATTTTCAGAAATGAATTGTCGCTTTTTCTTAAGTTCTTCAACAAGGTATGCTGCTTTAAAATCGGCTTCTGCTTCGGTTTTCTCCAGCTCGTAATAGGGCTCTTCATAGTCGTTATACTTAAAGTGATGAACTGCCATAGCCTCATAAGCCCATCTGGAGGCCATAAAATCTGCCACAATTGGAACTTTACCCTTTGTGCTTAAAACCTCGTTTAATTTATCAAAGCTAAATAATAAGCCACTTAGAATCATTTGAGGGATTAGGAGTAAAGGAATCATTACATAAACTGTAACAGCAGAATTGAATGCACTAGATATATTCAGACCCAGAACGTTTGCCAAACAAGAACAGGTAAATAATGCAAACCAAAACGCAAACGTCATCCCGTGGATGTCTAGAATTAAGTGCCCTATGATTACAAACGACATTGTTTGTATGGCAGACATTAAGAATAAGATAATAATTTTTGATACCAGATAACTGTTCCAGCTTAAGTTCAGGAATGACTCTCGCTTTAGTATTTTTCTATCCCTTATAATTTCCTCGGCACTCACGGTAAGCCCCATAAATAAGGCCACAATGATACTCATTAACATAAATGCTGGAATATTATCATTGAAACGGAAGAGATAATCGTTACCAAAAGGGCTGCTCTTATACTTGATAATAAAGGCTAGTATGAGTGCCAGCAGCGGAGCCTCGAGTAAGTTGATTAGCAGATATTGCTTGTTGCTTAGCTTGCTTAACATATCACGTGTGGTGAATATCAAGCTTTGTTTTAATTTGTTAGGAATGAATAATGAATGCGAAGGCTCTTCATTTATATCTTCTACTTTTTCAATAGCGAAATGCTCTTTAAAACCTTCGTGCCATTGCTGAGGATTTACTTTTCTTTTGTTGGTAAGTTGCCCATACTCGTCTACGACCTTGGCTTCAATAATATTGAAAATCTGTTCAGGGTTTACATTTCCGCATGTTTCACACTGCCCTCTTTGTGAGTCAACCTGATTAGATGCTTTCTTAAAATAGGTAACAGCTTCTACTGGGTTACCATAAAAAACTGGGAAACCGCCAGTATCCATGATATACATCTTACTAAACATCTTGTAGATATCTGAACTTGGTTGATGTATTACCACGAATATCAACTTTCCTTTGAGTGAAAGTTCTTTGAGTAAATCAATTACATTTTCTGAGTCTCTGGAAGATAAGCCAGATGTTGGTTCATCAACAAACATTACTGCCGGCTCCCTAATCAGCTCCAATGCTATATTTAGACGTTTTCTTTGTCCTCCACTAATGGTTTTATCCAGTACACTACCTACTTTTAAGTCTTTACGCTGATCAAGACCTAAGCTTTCTAGTACCTCCAGTACTTTTTTACTAAGATCTTCCTCTGAGAGGTTGGCAAAACAAAGTTTGGCATTGTAGTATAGATTTTGATAAACAGTCAACTCTTCAATGAGAAGATCATCCTGAGAGACGTAACCTATGACTCCGTGGATTCTATCTTTTTGAGTGTTTATATCAAATCCATTGATTTTGACAGAACCAAGTGTAGGTTGTTCAATTCCAGCCAACACGTTCATCAACGTGGTTTTACCAGCGCCACTGGCGCCCATAATTCCAATGAGCTGACCGGGACCCTCCGATATCATTACATCACGTAAACCAAGGGCACCATTTGGAAACCTAAACTCTTTAATATCTGCATTAAAAGAAAGTTTGGTGGTTTTCAACTCTTCATTAAATAGCGCAATAAGGTCACTATAATAAAGTGCTGCACCTAAGGGAGTTTTTACTGTACTACCATGCGAGAACAGATATACTCTGTTTTTTTGCATGATAAAGCCATTCAGAACAATCTGATCTTTGCCGATGTACTTCGTAAAGTACATATCCACACTATTGACTTTAAGGAAAATGATATGGCCATCAATATCTGAATAGAAATGTTTGGAATATATTCCTTTTTCCTCTAATTCCTCCTTATTTTCTGGCGTGTGGTCATGCTCTCCTTCACCATCAACAATAAGTATATCCCCAAAATTGAGTTCTGCAGATTTTGTTTTGATAACGAAGCTTTCAATAAGCTTGTATTCATCCTTCACAATATTGAACACCGTACTGATGGTGTCAATAATTTCCATTCTTTGGGAGGTAAAGTTTTGATCCGACCCTACCAATTCCAATATTTTGATTAAAACAACTACCTTTTGTTTCTGGGTAAGTGTTTTATTGATTTTTTTACAAAGCCCTAATGTTTTTACAGAGTCGCGAACAGAGGTTAGCTTTCGCTTTTTTGTCCCTTCTTCTTCTTTTTCTTCGTCACCTTCTTGGTTATAGCCAGAAAATTTGTCGTATAATTCTACGTATTCTTTAACAGAGTCTTGATCAAGCTCCTGCTGAAAAAAACCTATTACAAACTGCCTTTCTTTCTCAGTAACACCCCCATCTTGTTTGGTAATAATGGCAAAAAGTTGGGTAAGTGCTTTAAGTATTTCCTCACTCATAGGCTACCGTCTGCTGTTAGCAGTAATTTACTGGCAAAAAAATTAGGTAAAACTTAGTACGTTTTAAATTCGAATGGAATTTCAACAAGTTCAGAAAATTCTTCACCCGCCTCTTCCATATCTTCATCATCTTCGTGGAAGTACCACATGATAGTCATACCATCGATATCTTCCAACGCAGATAGAACATCAAGTATTAGTTTACTAGAAGCAGTATTGAAATATTCTAATTTGAACATAAATTCAGTACTTGCATTCGCTTCTTTAGAGTATTCTTCGATCCAATCTAATACAGGCTGATAAAACTCAGCAGAGTCTTCTGGTAAGCTACGACCAGAAATTTCAAAAATACCGTTTCCCTTATCTAAAATAATTTTAGGAGTATCTTCAGTGCCTTCTAAATTTAGTATGTCCATTATTAATGCTTATTTATAATCGTTATTACCAAAAATTAAACTATAGTCTATCTATTGATGACTTTAAACAGAAAAATGAGTTGCCATCTCCGATATCAACAAAATCATAATCCAATTTATTACCTGACTTTCTTGCCATATCAACAAATCCAAGACCTGCACCTCCTTTATCAGAAATTTCGGTACTCTTGATTATGCTTTTGTAAAGTTCCTTTAAACCATCTTTATCAAGCTCATTGATTTGATCAATTTTACCCTTTAAGCCATCTATGTTTTCATTCATAATTGGGTTGCCGGAAATAATAATGTATTTATCTTCTTGCTTGCCCACCATAAAAACTGCAGAGTGGTTATTAGCCACATCGTCTGCATGTTTTACAATATTTTGTAAGCACTCAACCATTACATTGAATACTTTCCTTTTGACAGTTGATTCTTCTCCTGAAGAATCCATATTTCGTTCCGCCATTGCCAAAACAGATTTGGTAATCTCCTGGGTAAATTCACCCTCGTATACCAAGATCAGATGGTTTTCAAGCATGGTTTTGTGCAAATCAAAAATATACTTCATAAGTCTTAAAGCGTTTTATTCAGTTTCTTTATAAGTCTTTATCTATAAGTTTGTTAGTCGATTTTGATTATAGTTTGTCAAAATACGACTTTTAATTAAAAATCTACAATTTTATACCAATTAACAATACATCATCTGTTTGCTTTTCTTCGCCCATCCAATTTGTCCAATGGTTATCAAACTTCACATAGGCTTCCTTCATCGGCATATTGTGGACTTCCATAATTTTCTCTCTTAATCGCTTCGGTCCGTACTTCCTGTTCTCGGGCCCACCAAATTGATCTGGGAAACCGTCTGAACAGAAGAAGAATGAGTCGCCCGCTTTAAGCTCTACTTTATGATTCGTGAAGTTGGTCTGGTTTTTATAAATACCACCACCAATAGCAAATTTATTACCTTTAATTTCCTCCATTTCACCTTTCTTCACCACATATAATGGCCTGTGTGCACCTGCATATTCCACTTTTCTTGTTGCCGTATTTATTTTACAAAGTGCGATGTCCATTCCATCTTTCGTTTTCGAATCATCCTGATCTTGACGCAACGTGGTGGTTACCCCTTCATCCAACTGATCTAAGATGATACCCGGATCCGAAATTTTCCTACTTCTTACAATATCATTAAGCAGGAAGTACCCGATTAATGAAAGAAGTGCTCCCGGAACGCCATGGCCCGTACAATCCACAGCTGCCATGTAAATATCATCGCCAATTTTAACATACCAAGGGAAATCACCACTAACAACATCTTTTGGTTTATAAAGTATGAATGAATCTGGCAGCACTTTGTTGATTACATTATTATTTGGCAAAATGGCATTTTGGATTCTCTTAGCATAATTAATACTATCAGCAATTTTCTTATTCTTATTCTGGATTTCCAATTCGATGAGCTTTCGCTCCGTAATGTCATGAGAAACAACCAGTACCGATTCTAACTTTTCATTATCATCAAATTCCGGGATGGCATTTACTTGCATTACTCTATCGCCCATTTCTGACGGGAAGTCCATTTCCGTAGCTACCTTTTTATTGGTGCTGTTAACTTCTTCGATAATTTCAAGCCACTTGTCTAAAACATTTTGAGCAAGGTCGGCTTCCTTTATCTTTTGGTTTAAGAAATCAGAAGGTCCTTTGCCAGTATATTCTTCAATAACAGGGTTGATGTAAGAGATAGCATCATCTTCTAATCTTGTAATCAAATCTAAGGAGTTCTCAGAAAGCGCCTGCATTTTACTACGCATTCTCTGCTCTTGCTCTGCTCTTCTTCTTTCTGTAATATCCCTGGAGTTGACAATTAAACCATGAATAGCCGGGTTAGACATAAAATTTGTACCAGTAGACTCAATCCAGATGTAGTTACCCTCTTTGGTTAAATACTCATATTGAATCGTGATTTGCTCGTCAGGATGCTCCAACAGGCTTTTGAACATGCCTTTAAATTCAGCTACATGCTCTTTGTTTACTTTATCAGCATCGCTTACACCAATCATTTCCTTTTGGGTATAACCAAGTATTGGCTCTACTGATGGACTGATATATCTTACTGAAAGGTCTTCTTCATAAATAGTTATTACTTCAGAAGCATTTTCCAATAGAAGCTGCATTCTGTTCTGCGTTCTATTTACTTCTTCTATTTGTTCTTCAAGTTTAGAGTTAGATTTTTGCAGTTCTTCTTGTGTTGCTTGCATTTCCTCGGCATTCTGGCGCAGGATCTCTTGCTTTTCTTGTAATTCAGAACTCATAGCCTGAGATTCTTCCAAAAGCTTGCGTGTCCGTTCATTTACTTTTATGTTGAACACCGTACGAGCAAGAATTAAACTCAGCTCTTCAACAAATTTTACTTTGCCACTGTCAAACTTCTCGAAGCCGGCAAACTCAACAACACCATATACTTTTTCCTCTGTGATTAATGGAACTATTAA
>NZ_JAVJUY010000198.1:0-5900 GCF_040220315.1 Fulvivirga sp. | reverse complement strand
TGTTCATAGAAACATTGCCAACCAGGTAATTCATTCGGACACGAATATGCTAAGTGTATTGCAATACGCCATAGAATATTTACATGTTAAACATGTAATAGTATGCGGACATTATGGTTGTGGTGGCGTTATGGCTGCAATGGACAACAAATATGTTGGGTTGGTAGGTAGATGGTTGGCTTATGTAAAAGACATTTTTCAAAACAATCAGGAAGAATTAAATGGCTTAGAAAATGAAGAAGCTAAAATGAAGCGAATGGTTGAACTAAATGTTATGGAACAAGTACATAATCTGGCCAAAACTTCGTTTGTCCAAAAAGCTTGGAAAACCAGGGAGCTTGAAATTCATGGTTGGGTTTATTCGCTAAGTGATGGAAAAATTATTGATCTGGACATAAAGTACACGAATATAAATCAATTAGAGCCCATCTATCGATTCTCAGGAATTTAAAGCATAAGTTTTTATTAATGATAAGTATTAAAAACATTAATAAAAATATATAAAATAATCTTCTGATCTTTGTTTCGTAAAAAAAACAAAAAATTATGGATCAGTTTGATTTAATTAAAGGTGTATTTGAACCTGAAGAGGCCAAGGAAATATTGTTATACCTAATCGATGGTAAAATACAATTTCATCAAAATCGCATATTTAGCGACAGAATTAGGTTTGGCACAGAGAATCAAGATTCTTTAAAGCGCATCGAGGAGTTAAAAACTACCAAGGAAAACATTTTAAAGCTGATAGCTGACGATAAGTTATCAATCCATTCTCAAATTAACGTTGAAAAGGTTGCAAATTCAAAGGTAGCCTAATCTGAGGGTTAACATTGAAAATGATGATTCAACTCGGTTATTTGGGTTGATGTTTTCTCAAATAGTTCAACCACGGATAATTATTTGAATCTGAATTATAGAAAGTTGATGCCCTAAAGACTTAAGTTACTTCTTTCGTAATATCCTTACTTGATTAGTAATAGCTTCAAAGATGTCTAGTGTTTTACATTAATAAAACAACTTGTAAGACTATTCCTCTTTCATTACCAATAAAATTAATTAATTGACAACAAAAAACCCCTGACGATTTCGTCAGGGGTTTTGCATTCGTAATCAGATATAAATTAAGCTAACTTTACGTTAACTGCATTCAAACCTTTTCTACCTTCTTGAAGATCAAATGTTACTGAGTCGTTCTCACGTACTTCGTCTACTAGACCTGATACGTGTACAAAATACTCTTGACTGTCTTCTGAATCTTTAACAAATCCGTAACCTTTTGAATCATTAAAGAATTTTACTGTTCCTTCTTTCATTATAAATAATTGTAATTAAAGCCACTAAGCTAGGCAAAATATATTGATTTAAAGCATTAGGGGTATTTTATTTTTTTATTAAAGTCTGCTTAATTCGCATCATATTAACGTAATATAACCCTCCTACCTCCTTCTTCTGGAAGATTTTCCTTGGTTCGCATTCCTTCGCTTACCTCGGTCTTTATCTCTACGGCCACCTCTACCTCTCGATTTTTGGCCAGTTTCTTTATTCACTCTTAATTTCCTGTTATCTACATACAAGTCACTAAATGCAGGGTCTACTAAATGCGATGATTCCTTCTCAATTTCAAAGTATGATTTTTTCTCTTCAATGTTCGTTTGCCCTATAACATTTTTGCTAATGCCAAGGGTTTCTGATACAAAATCAACTAATTCTTTCTCATTTACTCCATCAATCAGGCCTACATTAATAAAATATTTATCATGCGTGGGATTATGTCTGGAATGAACCGGGGAATCTTCTAAAGTCTGGCTTTCATCAAAAGATGATTTCTTATTAAGCCCTAGTTCGTTTAATTCCCAGGTAATAAGTTTATCAATCAGATCTTCTTTGCTTAACCCGTTAAATTTTTCCCTCACATCATTCACGTGCTCTGCAATCATGTCATGATCTGCCTCTGTGGAAATAATGGTATCTGTCCACGCCATTAAACGCTTGTTTTCAACATGCTCAGCCTTGGGCAGCTCATATTGAGTAAATCCAAGTTTTAACTTCTTCTGAATAAAATTTACTTTTCTCTGCTCAGCACTTGTAATTAATGCGAGTGAAATACCCTTTTTCCCTGCCCTGCCGGTACGTCCACTTCTGTGTGTATAGTACTCCAAATCATCGGGCATGGAGTAATGAATTACATGCGTTAGGTCATTTACATCTATACCCCTTGCGGCCACATCTGTTGCTATCAAAAACTCCAAAGAATGGCTCTTAAAACGTTTCATAACCTGATCACGCTGGTTTTGCGATAAATCACCATGAATAGCATCTACAGGTAGTTTTTTACCTTGAAGAATTTCGGCTAATTGTTGTGTTTCTCTTTTTGTTCTACAAAATACTATGCCTCTCATATCAGGCTCAAGCTCAATAATACGTTTAAGTATCTCAACCTTATCTTTTGCTTTGGCAATAAAGTATTTATGCTCAATATTTTGATTGACCACATTAGCTGCATCAATTTTAACCTCGCTGGGATTATCCATGTACTTCTTTACAATGGATTTAATTTCAGGAGCCATGGTAGCTGAAAACAACCAGGTTGATTTCTGCCCCTGTGTAAAAGATAGAATATGATCTATATCCTCTCTAAAACCCATATTTAGCATCTCATCTGCTTCATCGAACACAACATGCTTAATACCAGACAAATCAATTGATTTTCTATTTATTAAATCTAGTAATCTACCAGGCGTGGCAATAATTATGTGTGGGGTATTCTTTAGCGCTTTCATTTGTGGTACAATGGAAGCACCACCATAAACTACCTGAACGCGCAACCCTTTCATATACTTAGAAAATGCCTGAAATTGCTGTGCAATTTGTTGCCCTAATTCCCTTGTGGGGGCTAATACAAGCGCCTGTGTTTTTTTTACGTCAGGATCCACTGCATCTAATAGTGGCAGCCCGAAAGCAGCTGTTTTGCCAGTCCCTGTTTGAGCAAGACCTAAAAAATCTTTTTCTTTTTCTTTGAGTAAAATTGGAATTGCCTTTTGTTGAATTTCGGTGGGTTGGTCAATATTCAACTCCGGCAGGACTTTAAGCAAAGGTGCTGAAAGCCCCATTTCTGAAAAACTTATCAATCTATATTAATATTAATGAGGCGCAAAGGTAGTGCTTAAAAACACATAAAACTATTCACTCTCTTTTTATTATATTGAGTATAAATTAGCTTCACAACTCAGATTCAACACTATTGAAAAGTTTAATTATCAAGTTTGGCCTTTTGGCAACCCTGCTAATGGTATTAATTGAGCTAAGTAATTATTCAGTTTTTACAGCCAATCATTATCGTGAATTTCTAATTGTGTTGTCTGCCCTTGCATTGGTAATATTTGGTTATCTTTTAAAAAATCAGGTAAATACAAGATCATCACTACTAAAAAGAAAACAATTACCTGACGATGAAAAATTGGCATTATTACAAATGAGTAAGCGGGAGTTTGAGGTATTAGCAAAGATAGCAGAAGGAAAAAGCAACAGTGAAATTGCTGATTTATTATTTGTATCTGAGAATACGATCAAAACACACGTTTCTAACATTTTTTCTAAACTAAATGTAAAAAGAAGAACAGAGGCTATTAAACAAGCTAAAGAGTACGGTTTACTCTAACACTTTAGTACTAAAATGATAAAATCACCCAAAAGTATGAATGCCATTTATGCCGAAAACCACACATTAGTTAAAAAAATAATATGAAAAAGGTAATTATAAAAAACGGGCTGATCGCGACAGCCATTATTATGGGGATTCAGTTCTTGGCTTATTTAATGTATGGCCATCCTGATTCTTCTAATTTTGATACTGACGAAATCATTGGCTATATATCTATTATAGCTTGTCTTCTATTTGTTTTTTTCGGTATTCGAGAGTATTTCATGCTATACAGGAAAGGATCTTTTTTAAAGTATTTTGGGTTGGGTTCTGCCATTTCGCTATTCCCTGCAGTGGCATTTGGCACTTACAGTGTGATCTACTATAAATGGATTAACCCTGATTTCCTTCAGGAGTATGGTGACTACCAGCTAGGAAAAATGAAAGCCTCTTTAAGTATCGAAGAATTTGAAACAGCCAAAATTCAGTTTATGGAAGAAATGGCCTTATGGGACAGCGTTGGTGCTCAATTCATTATGATGTTCCTTACAGTATTTGTAATAGGTCTGATTATAAGCACGTTATCTGCAATTTATTTTCAACTAAAAACACCTAAAAATGGCTAAAGGAAGAGTTACTGGCATTGGTGGTATTTTTTTTAAATCCAATGAACCAAAAAAATTAACAAATTGGTACAACAAACATTTGGGCCTTGTTACTAATGAATATGGCTCTATGTTTGAATTTAGGGATACAAACAATCCAGAGAAGAAAGGTTATCTTCAATGGAGCGCCTTTAGTAAGGATTCTACATATATGGAGCCTTCCGAGCAACCTTTTATGATTAATTATCGGGTTGTGAATATTGAGGCTTTGGTTAATCAGCTTAAAAAGGAAGGGGTTGAAATAGTAGATGAAATTGCGACTTATGATTATGGAAAGTTTGTTCATATCATGGATCCTGAAGGCAATAAAATTGAACTATGGGAGCCTGTGGATGAGGGTTTTGGTGATTATTCAAATAACACTACCAAATAGATTTTATAAAGTGATGGGCACAAGGATAATATCTACCCTTCTGTTCATCACTCTGCCATCTGATGATTTATTGGAGTAAAGAGGGTTATCTTGTCCAAATGATTTACTCTCTATTTCTTCTTTTCTAATACCAAGTTGAATTAGTTCATACTTCACAGCTTCACTTCTCATATAGGAAAGCCACTCATTATACTGTTTTCCTCCAATATTATCTGTGTGGCTGAATAAAACGATTTCATATTTAGAAATATCATCTACAGAATTGATGAACTCAGCGATTTGAGTTCCTTGAAATTCATCGACATAATAACTACCACCACCAAAATAAATACTCTTTCTTATTAGGCTGTCTTGTGCAGCAGCCGTATTAAATAGAATTAAAAATAAATTGATAATTAAAAAAAGCCTCACCTTAACACAAACGTTAAAATGAGGCTTTCTGTTTATCTCTGCTTGTATGCTATCCGATTGCTGAAACTATGTCGCTAAGTACCACCAGGCCTTCTCTCAGGTATTTATCATCCACATCTATATTATTCACTTCGTAAATACCTTCTTTTCCTATTTTTGTTCCTTCCATTGCACTTTGCTCAGTACGCCTTTTTTCTGCTTCGGCAATTTCCTTTTGTCTTTCTTCCTTATTCAAAGAAATTCGGGTTGTAGATATACTCTTCTTTAACTCTTCTGTTTCACTAATTAGGTCCTTTAGATGTCTGTCATTCTCAAGCCTATCCCTGTATTCTTTACTAACCTCTGCCAACATCTTCTCAGTTACCTGCTCCGTAGGTTTGTATTTCGTTCCCTTTATCTGATCCCATGGCAAAGCACTTGGTCTGCTACTTTCACCAAATTCTTCAGCAGAAAAGGCAGACGGAAAATTAATATCAGGATCAACACCTTTATGTTGTGTGCTACTACCAGTAATTCTATAGAATTTCTGTAGCGTCAATTTAAGCTGACCGACTTTTTCACCTTCCGGTACATTTAAATATCTACCCAAATCGATTACACTTTGTACTGTCCCTTTACCAAATGAAGTTTCACCAAGTACGACACCTCTCCCATAATCTTGAATGGCACCTGCAAATATTTCAGAGGCACTGGCACTAAACCTGTTAATCATTACAGTTAAAGGCCCGTCATAAATAACATTATCGTCCACATCTTCACCTAATTCTATTTTGTTAGATGAGTTTTTAACCTGTACTACCGGGCCGTCCTT
>NZ_JAVJUY010000197.1:0-19600 GCF_040220315.1 Fulvivirga sp. | reverse complement strand
AAACATAATCTGAATACTATTAACCCCTTTTTTAAATGGTTTATCATCTTCAGGTTTATACTTAGATTCATAAGTACTTAGAACGTGAATAACGCTTCCACATTTTACCATTTCAAAGTCAACCTGATATTCATAAAAATCTGGCGCAGGGTCGTCAAAACTTGTTATGTAATGCTCTATAAATTCGCTATTACTTAGAAATTCTATATTGTTAACTCCACGATCTTTTTTCGTAATTACACACATTCTATTCTGTGGGTGGCTAATTTCATCAAACAGCCACCACTTTCTCGGCTCACCCTTCCTCCCTGATATTATATCGTAAAGCCTATCTATTAAGTTACTTATTTCTACATCAACCATAATGATTAATTATCTTCGAACGCCATACAGCCTATATATTTATAGATACCATTTTTTTATAAAAAAAAGGTTCCTTGTATTATGAGTCTTGTGAATTGAAATTATTTTGAATCTTTAAGATAGAAGTTCGGAAATAAGAAAAAGAACCTCTTAGATACCTGTCTCTTCCTAATTGCCCTAAATTAGTTAGACCATTATATCACTATTTGACCAATGAAGGAAAATCTTAAATCCCATTTATCAGAAGTAGTAAATCTTCTTGATAATAATCAATCAGTATCACAAGTATTAAAAAGTAATCGCCCGACAGAAATTAAGTCAACATTAAATAAGACATTAAACTCAGAAGGCATTTCCTTTAATCAATTGCTAAGTGATTTAGAAAAAGAAATACTCCCCTACATAAACCGAAATACTGATCCTCGTTTTGCAGCCTATATCACTGGAAGTGGTAACCCAATCGGTGCTATTGCAGAATTCATCAAAGGGTATTATAACCAGAACGGTTTAAAGTGGAATAACTCCCCTATTGCTAATGAACTTGAACAGTTGGTCATAAGATGGGTAGCAGAATTTGTAGGATTACCAGATCATTCTAGTGGTTTATTGACTTCAGGTGGTTCCATGTCCAATTATTTAGGACTTCATTTTGCGTTGGCCGCAAAGTTTCCACAAAGAGAAATGGATGGGCTCATGGGAGCCAAAGGGCTCACTGTTTACTGTTCAAATCAATCGCATAGTAGCATTGAAAGGTCAATGGTTTTTCTTGGTTTAGGCAGATCAAACCTTCGCAAAATTGATGTTGATTGTGAATTTAAAATTGATGTAAACAAGCTCAGGAGTCAACTTATAGAAGATATTGAAAGTGGCCTTCAACCTTTAGCTATAATTGGAAATGCAGGAACTACCAACGTGGGCGCCATAGATGATTTAGAAAAATTGGCTCAGATTGCTAAAGAGTTTAATACATGGTATCACGTTGATGGTGCCTATGGATTGCCAGCAAGAAATTTACTGGAGCTAAGTTCAAAATTTGATGGGATTGAGCACGCTAACTCCATCATTATTAATCCTCATAAATGGATGTACGTGCCATTTGAAGCTAGTTGCATCTTACTCAAGCAAATACCTAAAGCCATTCACTTTGAGCCAGACTACCTTTATACTGCAAATAAAGAAGATCGTTGGGAGTCCTCTGAACATACAATCGAACTAACGAAAGAGTTTCGCGCTTTAAAAGTGTGGTTCACTATGAAGTTCTACGGTACCAATAAGCTTATCGAGTTCATTAGGCATGATATTGAAATGACAAATTACCTCGCTTCTAAACTTGAAAAAGTAAAATACTTTGTAGTAGAGCGTGTTCACCCTCTTTCCATACTTTGTTTTAGATATGAGAATGATAATCTGACAGAAGAACAAAATGAAATAACAAATCAAAAAGCACTCTTAAAAATTGAAAATGAAGGGCTCATATTTATTACGGGAACTAAATTACATGGTAAAACATATATGCGTGCCTATTTCGGAAATCCTGATAGAACTAAGAAAGATGTTGATTATATGGTTGGGGAAATCTTAGCAAGCATAAAACAGTGAACATTAGAGTTGAAACACATAGATATAGGTCAGAAAAGGTTCCCTCGCTGATGTGATTTGAGAATGAAGTACCAATTGCACTTGTGCAAAAGTTGAGCGAAATACAGAATCCGCTAGAGCGGATTTAGAGCGAATACTAAAATTTCGCTTGAGCGAATCTGTGCGAATTTGTAGAGCGAAATAATGCGTAAAACGAGAGCGGATTTTGAGCGAAATGTTCAATTAGAGCGGAGAATGAGTAATTACAAATAGAAAATGTGGATAACTATTTGCAAACTCAGGGAGCGAATATGCATTTCGCACTGAGCGAAATGTGGATAACTCAGTGCGAAAGCCGAGAGCGAAATCAAAAGTTCGCTAGAGCGAATTGTGGATAACTTTTAAGCTAGCTAGGGTTTGCCAGGGTAGCTGGCTAGGGTATAGGGTTTTGTAGCTAGGGTGTTAGCTAGGGTTGCTCGCTAGGGTCTAGGGTTCGGCAGCTAGGGTGTGAGCTAGGGTTGCTCGTTAGGGTCTAGGGTTCGGTAGCTAGGGTGTGAGCTAGGGTAGCTCGCTAGGGTCTATGGTTCGGTAGCTAGGGTCTGCTAGGGTTAATCGCTAGGATCTAGGGTTCAGTAGCCAGGGCTTAGCTAGGGTTAATCGATAGGGTCTAGGGTTCGGTAGCTAGGGTCTGCTAGGGTAGCTAGCTAGGGTGTCTTGCTCTGCTAGCTAGAGTAACCTATGGTAAGCAAACATAGAATAAACTTTAGATCAAGGTGTGATTGCCAGGCGAGCGAAACACAGAGCGAAACCTAATTTCTGCTTGAGCGAAAGGAGAGCTAATCAGTGCGAATTTGTGGAGCGAAATAATTGGTAAAGCGAGAGCGAATTTTGAGCAAAACATTCAATTAGAGCGAAATAAGACACATTTCAGGTGGAATTTGCTGCTCGCTCAGAGCGAATCCAGAGAGCGAACCAGAGAGCGAACTTGAGCGGATTGTGGATAACTTTGAGCGAACTGATTGAGCTAGGGCGTTAGCAAGGATCCAAGGTCCAGTAGCTAGAGTGCTAGCTAGCGTAGCTAGCTAGGGTCTAGGATCAGTAGCCAGGGTGTGAGCTAGGGTTGCTAGCTAGGATGTCTTGCTCTGCTAGCTAGGGTTTGCCAGGGTGGCTAACTAGGGTGAGCAAATCCGTTTATTTATATTTCTTAGATAATTTAATTTTTCTTTTCTTTTTGCTTTCCTCCTTGTCAGAATTTAAATCAGGTAAGTACTTGTTTAGACTGATCGAGAAGATAAGTATCACAATGATTATAGGAAGCAAAGTAAAAAGCATCGCCCAATCGTACCACTCAAGATCCTTAATAATTTCTAAAAAGTTATTAATACTCATTTGATTAGTTTCAAGTAAAAAACGCATGCGCTAAACACATCTTGCAAGGCGTAATATCCAGCTGCCAAAATGCTCAGGTTATCTTGAAGAATTAAATACTAAAAATGGACTAGAACCCCAGGTAAATAAGCATAATTGACAACTGCAAAATTTGTAACATTAACCTATATTTTACAAAGCTTAGTTCATCTGTAATATCACGAAAATTATGCCATTGTTTCATGGTATAAAACAACAAGAATACAATGCCTACCTGCGATGAAAGTATCGTAAAATAAGACCATGCTACCACTTTTGAATTTATTACAACCGTAGCAAGAATTACAACAAGAAAGCTTACTATAAAAGATATCCTTGTTAATGGCACCCATTTATTCATGATATGATCCGGAATAAATGGAATAAGTGGTTGTGATGACATCGGGCTTAAAAGGAATAGAAAAAAGTAATATCCCAATAACACATACTGCCAATAATTATACTCATAAGGAATAGTAATTTGAAGATTCAGACCTAGCCGTAGATAGAATAAGGCTATCAGCAGTGACTCGATAACAAAAAATAGAAATCGAATTTCGTGGTTAATTCTTTCATCTAACCAGCTCAATCTAAAATTCAGAGCTTGAAATAGGTTTTTCAGTTTAGCTTTCATTCATTAAAACCTTCAATTATAAAAACCTGATATTTGTAGGGTCACAATAAATCACCTGCCCGTCATCTTTTTCTAAAATCGCAAAAGCATTAGCATAGCCTTCACTGTTAGATACCTGAATGAATTTATGAAACTTTCCAGGCTGCCATGTTCCGCTTGTTTTATGCTCGCATCGTTTAGTATTTGAAGCACTAGCCAATTTTTTTAAGGCATCTGCTAAAGTGTAAGCTGCTTTATCTGATAGCATAGAGATACAATTTGATATAACTCAAATATACTAATGTAGCATATATGCAACAATACATAAGCCAAGTAAATACAACTTGGCTATGTGATTAATAAAGAGGAGCAATTCATAAAGGATTTTGGAGCCAATCTTCGAAAATTGCGTAATGAGAAGAATTTAACCCAGGCCTTTCTTGCTGACTTGGCAGGAATTCATCGTAGTCAAATTATGAGGATTGAATCTGGTGAAGTAAACACTACTTTAAGCACATTAAAGCAAATAGCCGATGCCCTCCAAATACCAGTTTCAGAACTATTTGAAAAAGACTCATAGATCGTCAAGATCAAACCCGACAGGAACATTTATCCTAAGATTATTCCTTTCATAAGTTTCAAAATATCTAGCTAATTTTTTGTCCAACAAGCTGTCTGACTTTTTTAAATCTTCAGTATTTATGGTCGTATTGTTCAATTCTTGGGAATTACTGTCTATTCTTATAAGTACACACCTGCCCCCTATTGGAACATCTCCTGATGTTACTCCTGAAAATATCCCCTGTATTACCTTGGGAGCAATCGCCTTACCAACCTGGTAGACATGATAAAAAGATTTATTTTCAGCTTTCATAAGACATGTCACACAGCCATCTTGTAATGCCAGTATGCCTTGATAAGTTCTTTGTGGTCCTTTAAGTATTAGCCTAATTTCAGAGTTAAACTCTTCAATAAATACTGGAGATTTGAGCAGAACAGCTTGTTCGGCATTCTTTCTAACATATGAATAATAAGTACCTACTAATGACTTTAGAACTTCACTTATAGGCTGGTTCACCGCAATAACGAACTGTTTAAAGTTATCAAAACCAAGATATTTAGCTAGACTATCAATTTTGTCTTCTGAAAGCTTCAACTCAGTAACTCCATTCTTTTGAGAATTCTTTATAGGTCTTAATAAGCTATCATAAAGATATTTCTGCGAAACGGACTCGCCTAGCCCTTCACTAATCTTACCCAAACCATAATGGTCCAATGACTCCCCTGTCTTAATAGAGATTTGATCTAGTAAAACTTGTAAGTCTTGAATATTAAACCTCTTCGCCATATTTAAGTTGAAGTCAATTTGACTATAAATAAAAGTAATCCATCTGCAATTACAAGTAATTGTACTGTACAATCAACTGCCATACTATAACCAAATTTGTAATGTAGATTAATTAATCACACCGAGGTGCCCTTCGCGAAGGCATTTCAAAAGTCTTAATCGACAGTATTTGAATCTCCTGTTTGTGGGAAAACGGCTGACCAAATACTCGAGAGAGGACACCCCACACTTGTAAGACAAGGGAGCGATAAGTAATTGATAATCAAAAAGTTGAATTCATACAACATTCAACACAGGAATGCTCATGCCCTTTAACTAGCCCTAGTCATTGTTCAATTAAAATTTATTAGAAATGAAAAAGCTTAAATATTTGCCCATTTTGGCCATACTCTTTGCTGTAACATTTTCTTCTTGTTCAGATGAAGATTTTGGCCCACTAAAAGGAGATGAAGATGATTTACCCATACCACCTCCACCTCCGCCACCACCTGATCCTAATCAGACTCTGGTAGTTATTGATTCACTATCGAGTTAATAAGCGGAAAAACCACTCTTAGGAGTGGTTTTTCTATTTTTTCAACTAAATTGATTTTTATGACCAAACCTCTATTGATTTTAATTCTTCTAATAGTCTTTGGGAACTGCTTTGCTCAATCAAAACAACAGACTGGTACACATGAAATTGCGTTCCAACTATTTAACTCAGAAAAATTTGATAGTGCTATTTTTTACTTCAAGAAGCTAGAAAAAAAGTATTCTCAAAACAAACAGTTAGGCTCACAAGCTTCAATAATTGCACATTTAGGTATCTCCTATTACCGAATAGGAATGCCAGACAGTAGTCTGTATTATTACGAACAGGCTATTCAATTATATGAGAAGGAAGGTGACAATTCTGGCAAAGCACTAATTCAATTAAATAGCGCAATTGTGCATAAAAGCAGAGGGAGTTATGAAAAGGCCCTTGAATTACTTTTTGAAGCTGTTAATCAACTACAGCACGATCAAAATTCTGAAGCATTAGCAAGTAGTTACAATACAATTGCTCTAATCTATTCTCGGCAAAAGGATTACGAAAGATCGCTAGAATATCATTATCGGACATTAATGCTGGCAAGAGCTAATCAGGATTTCAAAACTCAGGCTGCAACATTAAACAACATAGGTTTAACCTACCAAAAACTTAATCAGCTAGATAGTGCCTATTCAAACTTTGAGAAGGCCTTCATCATAAAAGATAGGCATGGTTCAGACAAGTCACAGATTAGCACTCTAAATAATCTTGGATTAATACTTATTGAATTTAAAGAATTGGATAAAGCCAAGACAATGTTAACTAAAGCCAAACTTCTAAACACAAACAGTGCCGATGAAAGCCTAGCTGTATCATATAATGGAATGGGTTCTCTTAGCATTGAATTAAAAGATTATAGTTCGGCCTCCAAGTACCTAGATAGTGCCAACTACATAATCGACCAATTGAATTTAGTAGATCTGAAAAAAGACAACTTATTATTGAAAGTAAAGCTCTACAGTATTATTGATAAAACAGAGGCACTAAATTACTACCAGCAATTGCAAGAAGTTTCTGATTCCATTTACAACAGAGATAGAATTTCTGCTTTATTTGAAATGCAGACTAAATATGAAACAGAGAAGCAAGCACAATCCATTCAAGTTCTAGAAGCTGAAAAAGAATTACAAAAGGTAGAACTTGAAACTAACAGGCTTGGGGTTTTGATATTATCAGTTGTGGTCTTACTGGTAATAATAATTGCATATCTACTTTATAATAAATTTAGATCTGAGAAGCGAAACAAACTCAAAGTTGAAATGCTCATGCAAGAATTGCATCATAGAGTTAAAAACAATCTTCAATTGCTGTCTAGTATTTTCAGCTTGCAGTCAAAAACTCTTACAGATTTAAATGCTTTAGAGGCAGTTAAAACAAGTGAAAACAGGGTGAATGCCATGGCTATCGTGCATCAAAAGCTATATTCAAGATCAGAGGCTAGAAATATTAACATACACGATTATTTACATGACCTTATCGAACAGCTTGCTGAAAGCTTTACTATTGATACAGAAGGCAATAACATTGATGTTCAAGTCGAAAAGCTAGATATTGATTTGGATAAAATAATTGCCATTGGCCTTATTGTTAATGAAGTTGTAAGTAATGCTTTCAAGCATGCATTTAAAGCTTCGGTCAAATCAGAGTTATGGGTTAATGTGTTTCAAAACAACCATGAGCTTTTTATTGAAATAAAAGATAATGGAACCGGGTTCGACATAAATGCGTCACGAAAATCAATGGGGCTGAACATAATTGAAACTTTAAGTCGGCAACTCAGAGCGACTGTAAATTGGAAGGTTAATAACGGCACATTATTTAAACTTAAAATGAAATTAAATTAGACTATAGATGGAAAAGGTTCGCGTACTGATTGTAGAGGACGAATTGCTAATTGCTGAAGATTTAAAATCAAGATTAGAAGAACATGACTTTTCAGTTGTTGATGTTTTTGATAACGGGGAAGAAGCTATATCGAATATTAAGAATCTTCAACCTGATTTAATACTGATGGATATTCAACTAGCAGGTAAAATGGATGGCATAGAAACAGCAAAGCAAATAATTGATATTTATAAGGTGCCTATTATATACCTTTCTGATCATATCGATGATAAAACAGTTGAACGAGCCAAAACCACATTTCCAGCTAACTATATTGCTAAACCCTTTAAGACCAAAGATGTGCTACGTGCATTGGAACTTGCATTTTTTAATGCTAGCAATAGTCCTAAGAAAACGGCCTCAAAGCTTACAGATCGTATTTTTGTAAGAACTGATAATCAAAAATCTAAAATGGTGCTTTATGAGGACATCTTGTTCTTAAAAGCAGGAAGATCTTATTGCGAAATTATAACAGTTGACGATGAACTTATTCTATCAAATAATATGGGCAAAGTATTTGAGAAGTTTGATAATCCATACTTTATAAGAACTCATAAGAGCTACATTGTAAATATTAATAAAATAACCGAAATAGAAGGTAATATGATTAAAATGGGTGACAGGCATGTTGCACAAATGAGTACCAAAAACCGGGATGTGGTTTTGAACAGACTAAACCTGATTAAATAATATTTTGGAAAACCATGTAGTGAGTTGGGAAAGTAGATTTGATTGTAACCCTGTCTATAGATTAAGTTAACCGCTAAAAGCGTTATGGCTGATAACTATGAATACGATGTTTTTATTTCTTATGCCGTTGAGGACAAGATTGAAATTGTAACCGAGCTTGTGGGTCAACTAAAAAATTCAGGCCTTAAAGTTTGGTATGCAGGTCAAGAGTTAAGAGTTGGCAAAAGTATAGAGGAGGTAATCAAGGAAGGGCTGAATAAATCTCGCTATGGCGTTGTAATTCTAACACACAACTATTTCACTAAAGATTGGCCCAGAAAAGAGTTGCATGCACTTTGGGGTAAGAATGACTCATTAATAATACCGATATGGCATAAGCTAAGCACAGAGGATGTAAAAAAATATGACCCACTATTAGCAGATAAATGGGGAATAGAATCATCTAAAGGCATCGATATCGTAGCCGCTGAGGTTATTAAAGCCATAGAAAATCATAAAAAAGAAGGCCTGGTTAATCGTATTGCAGTGCAAAAATCTGTAAAAAGCGGATTTAGCTTCAAGAATATACTAACAGCACTATCCATTCTAATTCTTGCAGCTATTTCATTATGGTTTTTTGTGATAAGAGATTTACCCGGAAATAACTTGATTAAGGAAACAGTAGAGAGTAGAATAGACGTCTTACAGGCAAAAGTGATAAATGACCATGGAGCTGAAATGAGTAAACAAAATGGTGAGGCTGCTACTATTGAACAGGTTGCCAAATACCATGAAAGATACGAAAGTTTTAAGTCACAATATCGGAACGAATACTATTTCAAAACAGGTTATGCTGATTTCAGTTTCAAGAAAAACGTTGAACCCGCTTTAGGTATTGAAATTGATCATTTAACCCCACGTAATAATTTCGGCTTTACGTATCCCAACATTTTTGTAATCGATTACCTCCCATCCCCTCATAAAATGGATGTGAAAACAATATTCATTAATACCCAACCAATTGAATATACAATTCTGAATGAAGAGAAGATTGATGACACTACTTATACCGTTGAAGTAAGCTATAAAAACAACATACGTTACCTATCTATTGACCTCACCTATTCCAAACGTTCTGATTGGATAAAAAAACGAGAATATCATTTTCAAGGATTCCTGCCATTTGAAACTTATCAGTTTAAAAAAGAAGATGATAAGTGGGTGTTTACCGCAGTCCTATAGTTTCGGAAATTAAATTCTGCCTTTGGGAAATCCATTTTCTTAACTCTCCTCTAATTATATAGATTTAGTTTAAATGTTAAACTAAACTTTAATATCATGCCAAAGACAGGTGAAAAATGTACTCAGGGAGGAATATACATGTGTAGCATTCACGAAGACAATGAAATACCTATATCGAAAGGGGAAACCTTTCCTCCATGTCCCTATGATGGAGGTCATGGCGCTTCATGGATATTAATTCGTCCTGACAAATAATAAAATGGAACTAATTAGTAGGGAGGAATTAATTACGCAATCTGATTCAAAACAAGTTACACTTACTACTAAAAGAATCAGATTTAAGCATGGTAAAACCATTTCCAGTATCATGCTCAATAAGGTATCTGGAATACTGGTCAAGTATAGTTCACAACCTATCTATCTAATTGTTTCCATTATATCTTTCATTGCTGGAATTGGTTTAATGTCGGAAACGGATGGCACTGGATCTATTATACTTTTTGCTATTGGAATGATTAGCCTCCTGATATTTTTAGGAACGCGAAGGTATATTATTTCTATTGCCTCCTCTAGTACCAGTATTCATTTCCGCATTAAAGGTATGAGTTCTGACAATGTGCAAAAATTCATTAACCAAGTTGAACAGGCCATTGACAATTATAAAAGAACTTGAGCTTCAGATATCAAAAACGCGTTAACCTCAGTAAGGGGGCTGGAATAAATTTGAGCAAGTCCGGTGCCTCTTTCAGCCAAAGAACCGGTTGGGGTTCTATTGGCTCACGTGGGTTTTCAATCCGTACTGGAATACCAGGGCTTTATTTTAGAAAAAGTTGGGGCAAAGGAGGCTCCGGACTTGTTGTTTATCTCGTGGTTGGTGGGCTGATTTTATCGGCACTCGTAATCTATAATCTGGCAAGGCTATTATGGTTTGTGATAGTGTATTTATACAATAAAGTAGGAAAAAAGACCTGATTTTTATTTATTGTACTATTCAAGTAAAAAAATAGATCATGAAAAGTATTTTAAAATATACTCTCCTCTTAATTTTACTCTATTCCTGCACTCGCCAAAAAGCAGATGCACAAACAGTTTATATTACTAAAACCGGGAGCAAGTATCATACAGAATCATGCAGATACCTAAGTCATAGCAAATACCCGATTAGCCTGAAAGATGCAAAGATAAGAGCCATTGAAGCATGCAAAGTATGCAAGCCACCAACTGCCGTAACTGGAGAAAAAACAAAGATTGATAGCTCAAAAGTAATTGATCCTCCCAAAAGAGAATTAAAAGCAGTAGCCTCACAATGCTCCGCAACAGCTAAAACAACAGGCAACCGCTGCAAAAGAATGACAAAAAACGCTAGTGGAAAATGCTGGCAGCATGAATAAATTTCAAATTAATAATATGAAGGAACTTTCGTTTGAATCACTACCCGATTACAATTCAGTTGTAGATTATTTAAAGAAAAAGAATCGGACAAGGCATTTACTACTTGGTAATGGATTTAGTATGGCCTATGACAAGGATATTTTTTCATACAATGCACTTTTCAACTTCATTCAAAATCTAAAGGATCAAACACTTTCCAAAGTGTTTAAAGCTATTAACACAAAGAATTTTGAATTAGTGATGCAACAATTAGATAACTTTATAGAAATTGCTATTTCGTTAAATGCAGATAAAGGTTTCATCGATCAACTTAAAGATTCACACAATTCACTTCAAAATAGCCTAATAGACTCTATTAAAGAACTTCACCCTGAACATGTTTTTACAATACCTGAAGAGAAAAGTAAACATTGTTTCAATTTTTTAGATGGCTTTATTTCCAGCAATGGCAAAGTTTTCACTACAAATTATGACCTACTTCTATACTGGGTTTTAATGCGCAATAAGGCAAAAGGAGCAGTTGATGGCTTTGGTAGAGAAATTGTCAATCCAGAAGCATATCAAGAGGGAGAAGAATTTCAGTATTCTGAGCTAATCTGGGGTAAATATAAAAAAGAACAAAGTGTCTACTACATACACGGTACACTTCCATTTTTTGATAATGGAATTGATATTATCAAAGAAGAGTACACATCGGATCATTATATTCTCGAAAATATTAAGTCAAGATTAGATAAAAAAGAATATCCCATCTTCGTTACCGCTGGTAATGGTGAAGAAAAACTAGCACACATTATGCACAATAAATATTTGACCCATTGCTATGAAGAATTGTGCAATGTTCAAGGATCATTAATAACTTTTGGATTTAATTTTGGAGAGTATGATGAACACATCATCGATGCCATAAATCGTGCATCAAAATATGGCTTAAAGTCCGGTGATAAACTATTTAGCGTGTATATTGGAGTTTACACCAAAAAAGACTTTGAGCACATTCAGTCAATCAAAAAGAAATTTCTTTGTAAAGTAAATTTATATAATGCCCAAACAGCTAAAATTTGGGTTTAACGTCTATTCGGAAATTAATTTAGGTACTTAGGAAATTAATTTAGAATATATATTCTCTTTTAGTCAGTTTGCCATAGTAATAACAAAAGTACATAAAGAAGGGCGTAGATATTTACCTATAAGAGATGGAACTTATTTAGGAGAGCACCCAAATTATTAAAGTGCTTTAACAGGAGCGAGAAAAATTTACACGGACATTGATAAATGTGCGAAATGTGTTCTATAATGTCACATAGTTTAATCGATTAAAAAAATTGATATGGCTGAGAAAATATTTGATCAAAACTTTAGTGGTTACTGGCTAGAAGCTTCTATATCTTCGTTCCCTGATAAATCAGGTGTTTATGGTGTTTATAGATGTATTTATAATAAACAAATAGATACTGTAACTTTAATTGAACTCATATATATTGGGAAAGCTGATAATTTAAATAATAGAATAAATAAGCATAAAGATTGGCCTATCTGGAAAGGTACATTAAAAAACAAGGAAGAAATCTGTTTTTGCTATACCTACGTGGATAAATTATATAATGAAAGAGTCGAAGCTGCATTAATTAACTCAAACCAACCAAGGTTGAACATAGAGTACAAAAATTCATTTCCATTTGACAAAACTACAGTCAAGTGCAATGGACCTCACAAGTTCATAAAAAGAATAAACATTGTAATAAAACATTAGGCGTGTTTGGAATGAACGACCCCTTCAATCGCTTGTAGGAAAAAATTGTTAAAACTGTGTCAGTTTACTAACTTATTATGAAAGAGAAAAGGTAATATAAAAATGTGTCGTGTGTACAAAAACATAATTCTTCTACTCCTTATATATACTAGTACATTTCAAGATCTATTTTCTCAAGATCCCACGTCATTAATTATAGTTTCTAATTCTAACTCAAAAGTAATTGTCGATGGAGAGAAAATTGGTGAAGTACAAAAAGGAAAGCCTGAGAAATTCACCATTACTTCTGGTGAGCATTACTTACAAGTGATATGTCTTTGCCCGAGTGGATATGAGAAAAATGAAATTCTAAGTCTTGAGCCGAATACTCAAAAAGTCATAAAAATAGAATTTGAATCAGCTCAATCAAGTAACCTATCTGAAAAAGTCGTTGCTCAATTCGATTTTTCCATTCCAGGAATCATGACTTCAGATGGATCAGATCAACCTACAGTCTATTATGCTTTTGAGAGAGGTGATGAGGTAGTTTTGAATCTAAGTATGTCCAATGATAAAGGAACCAATCAACTACAAGTATTCACATACCCCGAACAAAAAATTATTTTCACTAAAGACAATTTTCAGGATTTGAAGAACACTCGTTTCAATGTTGGGTCTAGAGGAATTTATGGTATTTCTTTCTCAACCAATCATGCATTTGACAGAAATGTTTCATTGAAAATCTCAAGAATTCCTGCATCTGAAGAAACCATAGAGTTCAACTGCGAAGTAGAGCTAGAGGATGTCTATACTCCCTATGTCATACAGCAACCTCAAAATTTCTATCTCAACGGTGGTTCAAAAGCCACTTTTGGTGATGGTAAGTCAAGAACTTATTTACCTATAAATTTACCAGAAGGTACTGTGAAATGGTATTATGAATTCACTGCCGAAAGAAGTGATGTTGAAAATGATAATACCAAAAACATGCTCACCCTTGCCTCAGATTTATCAAGATTAGTTGATCAAACAGGTGCATTGAGTTTTGGAATAGATCAATTATCACAACCACCTGGTTCAGACTATTGTGATATTTATTTAATTGATCACTCCAACCTTAATCCTTTTTTAACTAAACAGCCATTTACATATTATACTGTTGCCTCTCGTGAAAATTTCAAATCTGGAATCATGGAGGTTGACTTTCAACCCAATGAACAAATTTATTTAGGCATTAAAAACCCTTCTACTTTTTATGGGATTAACGTAGGAATTGAAGTGGTAGCCATAGTAAAATCGCAAGAATTGGTAATGATTAACAATTAGTGACTTAAATGAGATCGCTTTTACTCTTTATAATCAGTTGTTTAAGTACAATATCTTATTCTCAATCCTATAAAGATTGGGATGAACATGATGTGATTCGTTTCTACAAAAAAATAGATCTTGAGTACTACACTTTGGATGAAGATGGTGAAGAAATTGATGAAATCTATGTTCCCACTAAGGTTGAGTCAGGTACTTATGAGGTTGAAGTCTATAAAGTATCATCAAACCTTTATAAAATTAATGGTACCGAAATCTATATGTTTTTTAGATATTCTCCGTACCTGTACAGTTACGATGAAGGGATTTTAGAAGTAAACTACAATTTAGGAATTTTCTTTGAACAGCCCTGAAATTTAAAATTCTGATTTCGGAAACCCAATATTCCCGTTCGGAAAACTAATTAGCCCACATAACTACAAACTGATTACTTGCCTGAAAAACAAAGCAAATGTTCAGGTTACTATTTTCAGTTTTCATAACAATATCACTTTTCACATTATCTGGTTGTGATTCAAATGATAGATCACCCTGCCCTGATACCAACTGCGCAGATTATGCTACTCAAGAAGAAGCTCAAGCAGCACTACTAGCTGACCCGGAATGCCGCGGAGATCTTGATGCTGATAATGACGGAATCGCATGCGAGCATCTAAGCTCAGGTGGAGGATCAGGTAGTGATGGAGGAAGTGGTAGTGGCAGCGGATGTCCTACAACTTCTAATTGCGGCTGCTCAGGTAAGAATAAAAGCGAATGTGGTGGGCCATGCTGTCAATGGATAACCGGAACAGGTTGTAGATGTAGTTAAAATTATTTAAAATAAACAATGTTATGTCTAAACTAACTTATTTGATCTTAGGGATTATCGTGCTTACGTCTTGTACTTCCCCTTTAGAAAAAAAATTTGACCCAAATTCTTCCGAATCTGACTTAAAAGAAATTAGAAATCATTTAGACTCAACAGAATTGATGTTGCTGGCTGGAAATATGATTAGATTGAAGATGATAGGTGAAGATTTAGAGCAATACACCTACAACGACATACTCGCAGATGCTAAAAAGATTAAAAAAGAAAAAGAGGCTCAAGAAGCAGAGCAAGCAGCACTTGCACAAAAAGCACTGAAAGAAGAACAAGAAAGAATTAAGAAATTAACCAAAGCAGTTTCAGTAGGTTGCTTCGAAAAATCTTTCTCAGAATATAATTATCAGAAATATATCACATATAAGTTCGTAATTCAGAACAAAAGTGATCGAGACATTAGAGCAATAAAAGGCAGCGTTGTTTTTACCAATCTCTTCGATGATATAATTAAAGAAATAAACTTTGTCTATGATCAACCAATAAGTGCTGGTAAGAAAACCACCTGGAATGCACAATCGGATTACAATCAGTTCAATGATGAAGATCAAACTTTAAGAAGTAAAGACCTGAATGACATGAAAGTGACATGGAACCCTGAAAAAATAATTTTTGCGGACGGTTCAACTTTAGAGTGACAGATGAAAAAAATATTACCCATAATTTTTCTATGTACTCTATGCTCTTGTCAATTACAACCAGTTAAGGAGGACGCAAAAGTGGTACAAAAACAAGGGATATATATTTATATCCTTTCCCAACCACAAATGCAATACCGTGTAATTGGAAGTGTAAAAAATGATCTTATCAATCAGATGAATGAAGCAACCAAAGGGAAAAAGAAGTTTGGTCAAATACTTGAAGGTATTGCAGGAACTGCAGCTAAGAATGCTGATTTCAACAGTGTACTAAACCGTATGATAGAAATTTCTAAAGAAAACTATCCTAATGCCGAAGGGCTTGTATTTGATAGCAATATGAGCAATGCCTCTGTCATTACATTTAACAATTAGGTAAAAGCACTTTTCACCTTTATTTAATAGAAATGTTAGATGATATAGCGAAGTATTTAGCCTCAAAAGGCTATTTGGATTGGGCCAAGTTCTTAGTTATCAAGGCTCCGATCTTCATAATTATTGTTAGTTATATCTTTTGGCTTCTATCTGATGCCCGTTTTGAGGATCTTGGCTCAATAGGAGATTTTATAGGAGGTATATTAGGTAGCATATGGAGTCTAGCAGGCGTTCTGTTCCTATATCATGCACTAATGCTCCAGGAAAAACAGCAAGCTCAAATGAATGAAGAACGGTTTGATACCATTTTCTTTTCAGCTCTTCAGTCTTTAGAAATTGCAAAACAAAAATTCCGTTTTAATGATAAAGTAGGTGTTGAAGGCTTTAAGGAATTCTTCTTAGCTATTGAATCGCTATCAATGAGCAACAATGAAGACAATAATGAGATCAAAGAGAAATTATTTAAAAGATATACTCCTGAAAACAATCCGTTATTTCTAGGCAGTATTTATAGCATATGGAAGATGATTGATGACTCTAAGGTTAGTAACAGGCAGGACTATAAAAGTCTATTCATTGCCAATTTTACAAGCCATGAAAGAATCTACATTTATAATAGCATCAAAAGTAGTGCTGGTAATAACTACAATGAAATTCAGCAAGCTCTTATTGAAAGACTAAAGCCGCAGAAGGAGTTTCAAAAATTTTAACTCAGATTGCTCTGTTGCTGTGGTAATTCGCTTAGCTTTATTTGTGGATCAATAATTTCCTCTTTGCATTTTCTTTATTGAGCTTATCAATTAGCTCCATTCTTTTGCGCTGTGCAATAGAATCAACATGCATTCTTGTGCCATCGACATCATCCAAATAGTCATTAACCAGTTTTGTAAAATCACCTGTAGAATCCTTATCCAGGTTGAAATAAATAATATTTATAAGGTCACTATTGGGAGGCTGATAATCGGCAAATTGTTTGAAGTTAATGACTAAGGAAGTAATACAAATCATAGTAATTGCCACAGAAAATATTATTAGAGGCTTAAACCACCTTCTTAAAAAAGGTTCATTATCATTTTTATTTGAGATTATTTCAATGTACTCTTCATTCTCATTTAACCTTTCATGCAAATTAGTAGCTAAAGAATACAAGTTAACTCGATGTTTTTCAATCTCTTCTAAAAACTCATTTCTTTCATCAGAAGAGAAAATATGAGTTTGCATTGTTTGAAAGAATTCTTCCGAAGAAATAAAGTACTCTAAATCTTGAAGAAGGTTAACATCATAATTATTACTCTTAAACAGAGTTTCTATTCTTTTCAACAACTCATCTTGACCTCGCTTGTCACTTTTGATTATTTCATGAGCCTCAAGCAGGTTTTCAACTAATTCATCTTTCAATGCCATTACTTTTTGAATTCTTATTTTGGTGATTAATATCTTTGTCCATCTTTCTGTTAACTGCGACTTTCCGGCCTCCTTTATTTGTATTCAATACAATTGTTTTTTCTTCAATAACATTTTGTTCCTCCTTCCATGTTGACTCATGAAATGAGAATTTTAGGGGAGATTTTTTATGAAATATATTTATGAAGGTTCCTCCAGCATTATGAGTACGCGTTGCTTTGTAGTCAATCGAACTAAGCTTACCATTAAGAGCCTCTAAACTGATTCTATTATTTATTGTAACCTCCTTTAGTAATGCCTTTAACTCTTTCTTCCTCTTATTCTCAAAATCCTTGGCTCTTTTTAGATTGTATTTTTTTTCCAGTGCTTGAGAAAGTAGTAAGAGCCTTAAGCCAATAAATGAATCATCGATTAATGCACCATCTGGCAAGATTCTCGAAACAACCATGTGACAGTGGCTATGTTCATGTGTGCCGTCATTCTCTTTTTCTCTATGTCTTATTACTAAGCACAATGGCTCATAGTCTGTGTTTGGTGGTTTTATTGACTTCTTAATTTCATCTTGAATCATCTTGAGTAGTGTATTGGAAACCTCATCTTCTTCAGCTGTTGCATAAATGATATGAAAGTATCTATTATTTATGTTAGGTCGTAATGATCGCATGCTTTCAAAATCATAAGAAATCCCAATTGGCTTTTGATTAGTGTCTATTCCATTCGAATCAATTAATTCCCAATGCTTAGTTGGATCAATTAAATATTTTACAGTAGGTAAGGGCGATCCCTTAATAGGTAGGATGTTTATTACCATTTAATACACTTTTTATACTTTTCAAATAAGCAATCCATTGTTCATTTTCTTCCTTATTCAATCGATCATTAACTAAATACAAGGCTTGTGTTACTCTCCTATCCCCTATTGAAGAATCTCTATTTTTCAGGCACCTATCTCGGACGTATTTACCCACAGTTTTATGAGCCTTCTGAGCATGAATTTCAATAATCCTTTTTTCAGAGAGTGTTACTCTGGCCATGATACGTTCTTTGCGGGCCATCATTTACATTGAAAGATCATTTCTCTTATCGCCTGAAATGTCCTTCTTTTTAGAGATTTGATCGCTTTGCTGTATCTGTTGGGATTGCTTCTGAGCAATATCTGGGTCATTATCAATTGACCTTTTCTTAACACTTTCCACTTGCAATTCTCCATATCGAGTAATCTCATCTTCCTTGGCCTGGTCTATCTTAGATAAATGAGGATTAACTACATTCTTCATTATTCTATCATAGTTCTCTTTAGATAAATTGTTTGTCTCATGTGAATACAAAAGAGACCTACAAACAAATCCTACAGAGTAATCTGAAACATTCTTATTATTACTCATTTCTGTAAGATAATGCATTGAAATTGCGTCTTGTGTTGGTGTTGAATTAACCTCTAATTCGCAAGCATCATTATAACCATCGATATATTTATCATCAATTTTATTTTCCATATCCATGTGTATTTTTTGTTAAGTATTCGTCTATTTTTTCACGATCAATTATTACCCTTCTACCAACCATGGTAAACTCCAATTTTAAAGTATTTCTCAACCCATCTAAAGTCTGAACATCCATATTGGCATATTCCGCGGCCTCATATCTATTTAGCCACCTCTTTGGAAGATGGTTGTCCATTTTCTCATTTAACCGCCTTATCTCTTCAATCAGACTTCGAACAAAATCATTGTAAGTATTTATATCGTCCATGGTTTCTCTAATTAATCTAGCAAAGAAATTTATTTTGTTTTACATAGTCAATATGTTATTTTTAGTATATTTTTGCTATATTTATAATATTAATACATTTTTTATTTCATTTTATTGTGTTTTTTAGCATTTTAAAAAAATGTCTTCCTAGAATTTTTACGCTATAAAGATTTATCGAAAACTCATATCCGACATGAGAAATCTAGGTTAAAAATCAACTTGAAAAATGAACATATATAAAGAATTAAATAGAGTCACAAAGATTGGGCACTATACTAAATTGTATGACACTACCCTTTGAGTTGACACAGCATTAGAAAAAAAGAAGTTCTAAGGAAAGATTTAGCTGTTTGAGAAAATTGTCGTACCAGTGTTGTACCAAAATAAAAAAGGCCCTTAAAAAGGGCCTTTGATGGTAGCGGGGACAGGACTCGAACCTGTGAC
>NZ_JAVJUY010000196.1:0-6561 GCF_040220315.1 Fulvivirga sp. | reverse complement strand
TTTATCAAGTTCATGGGATTCGAAAGGGTAGATTGTAACTGTTGAGGAATTTTTGATACTTGTTAGGAGATAGCACTTATTCCCTTCCTGAAAAAATGTTATAAATTTTTCCTTCTTATTTAAGCTGAACGAAGAAGATTTGAACTCCTTACTTTTAGTATCAAATTGCTGTATGTAAATACTTTTCTTTCTATCAGTACTATAAATTAATGTCACTATATTTTTTGATAAGTATCCACCAAGAAGTTCTGAATAACTTGGCATATCAATCACATCATTTGAAGTTGGTGAAAAAGTCGAATCCATGCCAATTATATATATATTGCTATTATCTCTAATGCAAAGTGTCGGTGTTTGTTTTGAATAAGTCAAAGGGATAATTTCAGCATCACCTGCACCTATTCCAAAAAAGAATCCTGAACCTCCTGACTTTAAATCTAGTTCAATAGAATTAATCTCAGTTTGGGCTAAAATAATTGAATAGGAGAATAGAATACAAATAGTAACTATTAACCTCATTTTAATAATCACCTAATGTTTCTTCTAACTGGCCAAGGGCTTTTTCAAGCTCCTCATCGCTTGGTGCAATCCCATGCCACTTGTGAGTTCCTACCATGAAATCAACACCAAAACCCATTTCAGTTTTCATTAGGTTGATTACTGGTTTGCCTTTACCACAAAGTGCTTTGGCTTGTGCTAAAGATTTAATCAGGCTTTCGATATCATTTCCTTCGCTCTCAATTACTTGCCAGCCGAATGCTTCCCATTTAGCTTTTAAATCGCCCAATCCCATTACCTCATCAGTGCTGCCGTCTATTTGCTGGCGATTGTAATCAATCGTGGCTATGATATTATCTACTTTATGATGAGCTCCGTACATGGCTGCTTCCCAAACCTGCCCTTCATCTTGCTCACCATCGCCCATGAGCACATACACATAGTTTTTATCGTTATTCAACTTCTTTGCTTGTGCTGCACCTAAAGCTGCTGATAGTCCCTGTCCTAAAGATCCGGAAGCGATTCTAATGCCCGGCAAACCTTCTTCAGTAGCTGGGTGACCTTGTAAGCGAGAATCGATCTTTCTAAACGTGTTTAATTCATCAACTGAGAAATACCCGCTTCTTGCCAAAACACTGTACCAGACAGGTGATATATGGCCATTAGAAAGGAAGAACAGATCTTCACCAATGGCATCAGGATTAAACGATTTATCGTGCTTTAACACATGAAAGTAAAGTGCTACAAAGAACTCTGTGCAACCCAATGAACCACCGGGATGGCCCGACTGTACAGCATGAACCATGCGTACAATGTCTCTTCTAACCTGGGATGAAATGTTTTTAAGTTCTTCGATATTAGGGGAAGTGCTCATAGAATATAATTTGATGCTGCGAAGTTAAAAATATTCAAATAAGAAGACTGGAATTCAACTTAAAAAATGGCATAAAAAAACCATCAGCCAACCGGCTGATGATTATAATCGAAGTTTTCTTTATTTAGTGGTATCTAACTTTGTGTTATCTTCTATAACGTTGCCTTTTTCATCAACATAAACGATATCATAGCCCAAACTTGCCAATCCCGGCTCAATTTTATTTTTATCGCCTACCACTACAATATTCATTTTATCATAAACAAGCTTTTCAGCAGCCAGCTCATTAATTCGGTTCACTGTCATATTATCTATGATTTTATTCTGTTGTTTTACGTAATCGGTATCAAGATCGTAATGAAGTATTCTTCTTAAGAATCCTGTTTTTTGCCAAGGAGCCTCGTAAGCTCTTGATTCACGTTGTCCAATAGATTTCTTCATAAAATCGAGCTCATCTTCATTTATGCCTTTATCAGCATAGAGCTTAATTTCTTTCATAAATTCAGCAACAGCACTATCTGTTACATTGGCTCTCACTCCAGCATAGGCAGTGTATGGCCCGGGATCATCGTCACTGCTCAAATACATGCCAGCACCGTAGGTGTAGCCTTTTTCTTCTCTAAGATTGAGGTTAATTCTACTGTTAAACGCTCCGCCAAGGTTGAAATTCATTAAATAACTTTCAAAATATTCACCTGTTACATCATATGTCATGTCCGTTAAGTAACCAATTCTAATCTCTGATTGCGGTGCAGCCTCTTTATCAACCAAATAGATTTTAGTACGGTCTATTTTTTTATCAACCTTAACTTCAGGAATTATAACTTCTTTTTCATTCCATTTAGTTAGGAAACTCAGGTTGGACAGAATGTCTTTTTTGCTGATATCTCCAACAATAATGAGTTCAGAAAGTGAAGGAGTGTAATAATTGCTATAGAATTTTTTAACATCCTCTAACGTAATATTTTCAACAGTTTCTTCAATACCTGTTGATGGCACTGAGTAAACATGTTCATCTCCATAGATTAATCTTCTGTACACATTATTTGCAATGGATGAAGGCTGCTTTTGTTGTGATTTAACACCTTCCAGCTGTTGCCTTTTAACTCTATTGAAATCAACTTCAGTAAACTTTGGTTTTAACAATACCTCTTCAAATAGCTTAATAGTTGGTTCCAGGTTTTTAACAAGTGTTTGAACGGAAATGGTAGTAGTATTGTCATCTACCGAAGCACTGATGCTAATCCCTAATTTTAACAATTCTTCTGAAAGCTGTTCAGCCGTGTAATTTTCAGTAGATTCTGTAAGCATAGAAGCCGTCAATTGAGCTAAACCGGATTTCTCAAGCATATTAGCTTCCAATTTATGGCCGCCATTAATGGTTAGTTCGATAGCTACCGTTGGTATTTCATCAGAAACTGCACCTATTACTTTTATGCCATTTTTTAATTTGGTTGTCCATACCTCTGGTACAGAAACTAAAGGGCTGGCACTAGGTGTTGGAACTTGGCTTCTGTCAAAACTACTTTCAGGTCTTTTGTATTCTAAACCACTATAATCAGTTGTGGGATAGGGGTTAGGGCCTTCCACTGTTTGCTCAAAGTTGTCTGGTTTTGCTGGCTGGCCGTCTTCCTCTGCCAGAACACTTTGGATAACAGCGGGTTTGCCTTTTATATATTTGTTATAAACCCTAAGCACATCTTCTTTGGTAACGGCAAGGTACCTTTTCAACTCTTCCTGCAAGTAATTAGGGTTGCCAGTGTATATTTCATATGAAGCAAGCTGTGCCACTTTACCACTAACAGTAGCAAGGCCATTAATTCTTGATGACTCAAAGCGAGCTTTAAATTTCTCAATGTCCTCATCTTTTACACCATTTTTTTCAAATTCTTCTAATGCTAAACGCATCTCAGATTCAAATTCGCTTAAAGACTTGCCAGGATAAGGAAGAACAAACATGGTAAACTCCCCGGCAAGCTCACTTGTGCCATGAAATACACTGGCCTGAATAGCCATTTGAGTTTCAACAAATTTTTTGTAGAAATAACTGCTACGCCCTGTACCTAATATTTCACCTAAACAGTCTAATGCAGGCTCATCAGCATGAAACTGAGGTACCGTTGGTAATGTCATTAAAAGGGCAGGGAAGCGTATATTTTTATCGTAATATGAAACATATCTGTCTTTATCTATGGATATAGGGTCTAACTTTAGAGGCTCAACTTCTGGGCCTCTAGGAATGTCGCCAAAATATTTTTCAACCTGTGTTATTACTTCTTGCACATTAATATCTCCACCAATAGTAAGAGTGGCATTGTTAGGCCCGTACCATCGTAAGAAGAATTTTTTCAGATCATCCACATCCACACGGTCTAAATCTTCAAGAATACCAATGGTCAACCATGAGTATGGGTGACCGTAAGGATATAATGATTTAGAATTGATTTCCCTCCATTGGCCATATGGGCTATTGTCATAGTTTTGGCCCTTTTCATTCTTTACAACTTCTCGCTGTACATCAAATTTCTTTTGGGTAATTGCATTTAGAAGAAAACCCATACGATCAGACTCAAACCAAAGAACCGACTCAAGGTAGTTGTTAGGCATTGTTTGGTAATAATTTGTTCTATCTCTATTTGTTGAACCATTATTCGTTCCACCTGCGCCTATGGTAATTTCATCTATCACACCATCAGCTACATTTTCTGAACCTTCAAACATCATGTGTTCAAAGAAATGGGCAAAACCTGATTTCTTTAATTCTTCTCGCGCTGAGCCCACATGATATGTAACATCTACATGAACTAATGGATCTGAATGGTCTTCATGGATAATTAAAGTCAATCCATTATCAAGTTCATATTTCTCATAAGGGATGACAATCTCGCCCTCTTTTTGCACTACTTTTTCAACAAGCTTTGTCTGAGCAAATGATTGTGAGGTAGATAGTAGAATGAATAAAAATAAGTATCTGGTTTTCATGATGGGGTTGATTTATTCACTAAAATAAACGAACATTTGGATAATTAGAGCTATAAAAAACAAAAGACCATATAGAAATTTCTAAATGGTCTTTTATCTCTTTAGACGGATAAATCACTTCAGAATCTGAGCGGCATGATCTTTTGTCTTTACTTTTTCAATAACTTCTTCTATCACCCCTTTTTCATCAATTAAAAAAGTTACTCTGGCAGTGCCCATATATGTTCGGCCGTACATCTGCTTTTCTACCCAAGTGCCGTATTTTTCATGAATCTGCTTCTCAGTATCGGCCAACAATGTAAATGGCAGGTTTTGTTTCTCGATGAACTTTTGATGTGACTTCTCGCTATCCGTGCTCACACCAAGAACTTCGTAACCGGCAGACTGCAGTGCCTTGTAATTATCTCGCAAGTTGCAAGATTCGGCAGTGCAACCAGGAGTGTTATCTTTCGGGTAAAAGTAGAGTACAACCTTTTTACCTTTGAAATCAGACAGTTTTACTTTATTTCCATTCTGATCATTCACTTCAAAATCTGGCGCTTTATCTCCCGCTTTTAATTCCATAGTTATTATTAAATTTTTGTTTCAAATATGCTTTCGTTGTTCATGTTATCACGAACAATGAGTTTAACAACTCCACTGAAAGGTTTGTTTTTATCTAGTTTTTCAGACCAAATTAAAGCTCTTTTGTAGTCATAATGCATTAATACCCATTCACCATTAACATAGCAGTTAAATTCTTTAAGGCCAGAAAGGTTATCACTTATTTTAAACATCAAATCATTGGAATTTACTCTAACCTGCCTGATAGAAGGAGCAATGCTATCTGTTAAAATAGTATAATCACCAAACTTTCGTGTCCAGAAAGAAATTTGATTTTTCTCCCACGTTCCTCCTTCATAATAAGGGTTTTTGCCATCTAAAAAATAGGCTGCAGAAAATTTACGATCATAATCTTTTGTTGGCTTTAATTCTATTTTTATAGATTTTCTTAATGGTACAGTGCCTCTTCCAACAGTCCAAATTTCTTGGTTGGTTACGGAATCTGTTTTATAATCACTTTCAAAATAAAGGGTATCAAACAAAGCCGCTTGCTGAAAAAAGATATCTGCTTCAGCACTGTAATAAGTATAAGCTATATTGGGTGAGATAGTTTCCTTAAATGGAAGTGTGATAAACTGGCCATTAACATCTAGTAATTTCGGTAAATCCTTTCTAAGGTCATGAAGGTATACTTTACTGCTCGCTGTTACATAGGATGGTAACAATGACACTCCATTTAAGGATAAGTTATTGTCGTAATTTTTGGGGTAAGAGATAATCATTATGTTTTCTTGTAATTCGGTGTTAAGTCCACTTACCCACTGGTGATTTAAAGGCTTTGATATTTTCCCTTCAATAGAGAGGTCAACATAACTTCTATTTCCGTATGTGTCAATCATAGTGATTTTCACATTAAACTGATCTCCTTCTTTTACAATAAGCTTACCATTATTCTTATTTGAATTATAAAATCGCAACTCATTGCCATCATCTACATACAATTTATGCCAACGCTCACCACTTTTATATAGATCTTCATAACTCATATGTTTGTAGATATTCTTTTGCTCACCAAAAGAGAACTTCTTTATTCTATATTCATAGGTAGATGTGCCATTTACTTCTACAATCACAGTGTTAATTCCACATCTAAATCGAGAATAATCTAATTTGTCATACGCGTCCAACATTAGACCAATTTCACCTACTGCTTGAATGGGCCTATCAAGCTTGTAGTTATTCCCAATACGCCTAAGACGATATTCTTCCTGGCCAAAAACACCACTTACTCTGGCTTTTTCATTTAATGTTCGGGCAATAATTTTTTCTGCAACAGGTGGTGTGCGATCTAGAACCTCATCAAAGCCATAACTTAATGGGTTGAGAGGTTGTTGCTTTTCATCCCTTATATCAAAATGAAGGTGTGGCCCTCCAGAAGATCCGGAATTACCTGACCAGGCTATTGTATCACCTTTTTGAACGATGAATTTGCCCTGATAGAGCGATTGATCTAATTCAAATGTTTTAAGTCTATATTGTTCTTTCAATACATATTCCGCTATAGGGCCTTCAAACTTCTCAAGGTGGGCATAAACAGTGGTGTGTCCGTTTGGGTGGGTAACATACAATGCATTTCCATAGCCGGAAGTGGAAACTGCCACTCT
>NZ_JAVJUY010000195.1:0-27386 GCF_040220315.1 Fulvivirga sp. | reverse complement strand
TTAACGTAAAAGTCTGGTTACCTGTAAAGTCAACTCCTTCCGTAAAGGTCACAAATACGGCTCCGCTGGCTATTCCATTATACGTGGTGCCATCTACTACAATATCAAATGGGCCGGTGCCTACCGTTGCCGTAAAAGTTAAGTCTACTGCTGCTCCAGCACAGATGGGGCCGTCATTACTAATCGTACCCGCTGGTTCCGGGTTTACTACCACATCGGTCGTCTCGCTTACTGTGGCCGCACAGTTTGGCGTTACTCCTGTATCGGTAATCGAAGTTAACGTAAAAGTCTGGTTACCGGTAAAGTCTACTCCTTCCGTAAAGGTCACAAATACGGCTCCGCTGGCTATTCCATTATACGTGGTGCCATCTACTACAATATCAAATGGGCCGGTGCCTACCGTTGCTGTGAAGGTTAAGTCTACTGCTGCTCCAGCACAGATGGGGCCATCATTGCTAATAGTACCTGCTGGCGCTGATAACACCAATACATCAGTAGTTTCAACTACGGTAGCCGCACAATTAGGAGTTACTCCTACATCGGTGATCGAAGTCAACGTAAAAGTCTGGTTGCCGGTAAAGTCTACTCCTTCTGTAAAGGTCGCAAACACGGCTCCGCTTGCTATTCCATTATACGTGGTGCCATCTACTACAATATCAAATGGGCCGGTGCCTACCGTTGCTGTGAAGGTTAAGTCTACTGCTGCTCCAGCACAGATGGGGCCGTCATTACTAATCGTACCCGCTGGTTCCGGGTTCACTACCACATCGGTCGTCTCGCTTACTGTGGCCGCACAATTTGGTACTACTCCTGTATCGGTGATTGAGGTTAACGTAAAGGTCTGATCTCCTGTAAAGTCCACCCCTTCGGTAAAGGTCACAAATACGGCTCCGCTGGCTATTCCATTATACGTGGTGCCATCTACTACAATATCAAATGGGCCGGTGCCTACCGTTGCCGTAAAAGTTAAGTCTACTGATCCACCTGGGCATATCGGACCGTCATTGCTAATCGTACCTACAGGTTCCGGGTTCACTACCACATCGGTTGTCTCACTTACTGTGGCCGCACAATTTGGTACTACTCCTGTATCGGTGATTGAGGTTAACGTAAAGGTCTGGTTGCCGGTGAAGTCTACTCCTTCAGTAAAGGTCGCAAATACGGCTCCACTGGCTATTCCATTATACGTGGTGCCATCTACTACAATATCAAATGGGCCGGTGCCTACCGTTGCTGTGAAGGTTAAGTCTACTGCTGCTCCAGCACAAATAGGACCGTTGTTACTGATCGTTCCATCGGGGGCAGGTACTAGATTGATGGTAACATTGTCCGACATTGTATTTGGTGTACAAGCACCTTGAGTGGCCACAATTGTAATTACACTTCCATCGCTAAAATCAGATGACAATAGATTGAACGTTAAATTTGTTCCATCACCTATTTGGGCCGCACCAACATTGGAACCATCAACTTGAACTTGATAAAAAATGTCTGGTTCAGTTGCTGGAGAAGGGGTTTGACTATTTTCAAGAACTATTGTTGTTCCAGACCCAGTACAAATATTTCTAACTCCCGGATTGGTAATATCTCTATCTGATGGAGAGGGATCCGAGATTAACAAGGTGGGGTCATTGACAAGCGATGCTGAACACACCGAATAATTATCTGTGACAACAATTTCATATTGTCCACCTGGCAATCCCAATAAAGCCGGAAATCCATTATTATTTAAATCTGTTAATAAATTGGCTGTGTAATTTGTAGTGGCGTCAACGTCATTGATAGTAAGAGGCAAGCCTGCAAGTCCATTATCGGCATTCCATGTGTAGCTTATTCGTCCTGTGGCTAAATCCAGTGACCCATTCTCTATTAAAACCTCAACCTGACCATTTGGAGACAAACAAGATGTATTATCAGTCGTTGTACCAGTGGCACTAATGGCAATAGCAGTAAGTGCGGTTAAATCAACACCATCAGAACCGCCAAGTTCATTTATAGTAAATGAACCATCAGTAATTGAAAAACCATAATTTCCTGCTTCAAGTCCATTACCGTCTAAACGTGTAGTAAAAGTGAAAGAATTTCCAACAGAAATAGGCTCACCCACTGCAAAATCAGTGTCATGTGGTGGAGTATTTAAAAAGTTGAAGAATCCATTAGCCTGTCTTATTACCTGAAGTGTAGCGCTTCCGCCAGAAGCTGAAATAATCGTGAAAGTTATCTCTCCATTATTTAATCCATCACAAGGATTAGATATAAACACTTCAACTTCGAGTTGGTTGCCAGGACCTGCTGTAAAATTTGGTGTAACTGTTTGTGAAAAAGAGAATGAATTGAATATTCCAACAATTAAAATTGTGAAAAGTAGCTTGATATTGCAGTTATTGAGGCTCATCATTTACTTTATTTCAAAAAATGGTAAATTCCTTAACTTGAGAACAACCTTTGGTATCAAGTACCATAACATTATACGTTCCTCTACTATTGATTAGAATAGATGAAGAATTAACTTCCTCTGATAAAGATTTCTGATCTTGAGTATAAAATAAATATGAATATGGTGCAGTTCCATTTTTAGCATCCACTGAGACCATATTGTTTTCAATTTGAACAGTGATTTGAAAGTTATCGCATTGATTTTGTTCTAAAGGCGCACTAAAATCAAATCCGCAAAATACAATGAAGACAAAAGAAAACAATAACAATCTTGAGACGTTGAATGCAGTATTCATTAATTAAAAAATTTATCAATATATATAGTCTAAAAAATCAAAGTAACCGCCATGTAAGATATTGCTTTAATTAGTATAGACACATTAGAGCAAAGATGACTGTTTCTTTGTACAATTCAAATACGATCTTGTCGTAATAAGGCAATTTAGGGATTCAAGTAATATTTCAATAGAAAAAACACTTTTTTGATTGAATCAGCCTTTTTTTGGCCAATAAAATAAAATTATTTTAAGTTATTTTAATATTTTTTGTTGATTATCTCACTTAAGATAATAGCATTTTTTGCACTATCTTCATCTTGAAGAAGTTTAGCGTATTCGCTTTCTTCTTCTGCCACATCTTCTTCAGAATAATGTTCGAAGTGTTTGAACTTGCCTGTATGTTTGTCGTCATGGTTCTTTCGGGATTCTTCGTATTTCTGTGAGGCCCTTACTGATTCCTCATAAATTCGTTTAATCTCTTCATCATCATTGACATCAAATTCTTCCTCGTACTCTTCCTCTTCAGCAAATTGAGGTTCTTGCTTTCTCGTTGTACCCTGCTCTTCGGTAAACTCCTTTAAGAGTTCTTCAAAAGTAAGTTGTTTCTTTGGTGTTTCTTTACGCTGGTTTTGATCTACTGGTCGAGCAGGTTTCTTTTGTGTTTCCTTCTTCTTTTTTAACGCACGAGACAGAATGGCGAAAAGAACAAATACAATGTAGAGTATAATTTGAATATCATCCATGGTATGACAAATTTATCAATATATCTTATAAATTTGTTTCCCTTTCTTCTTTCTATTATAGAAATGTAAGAAGCTATCGATTTCTTCTAGTTTACCACTAATTAGATCGATAAAATTCAAAATAACATAAGCAGTATTAATGCAGTTAGCTAAACTTGAGATAAAAGGCTTTAAAAGTTTTGGTGATCGGGTTGTAATCAACTTTGACGAAGGTATTACCGGAATTGTTGGCCCTAATGGATGTGGCAAATCGAATATTGTAGATTCCATTCGATGGGTGCTGGGGGAACAAAGCAGCAGGACGCTTCGATCTGATAAGATGGAGAATGTTATTTTCAACGGAACTAAAAAACGGAAACCTACACAGCTTGCCGAAGTATCGCTTACCTTTAATAACACCAAAAACTTACTTCCTACAGAGTACTCTCAGGTGACACTGACCAGAAGATATTACAGATCGGGTGAAAGTGAATACCTTCTAAATGGAGTCACCTGCAGGTTAAAAGATATTACCAACCTATTTCTTGACACAGGAATTGCCTCTAACAGCTATGCCATTATTGAGCTTAAAATGGTGGATGATCTGTTAAACGATAAGGACAATTCCAGAAGAGGTTTATTTGAGGAAGCTGCTGGGATATCTAAATTTAAAAAGCGTAAGAAAGAAACACTGAAGAAGCTATCTGATACTGATGCAGACCTGGAACGTGTTGAAGACCTGCTCTATGAGATAGAAAAAAATATGAAATCGCTTGAGCGACAAGCCAAGCAAACAGAGAAATACTATCAGCTAAAAGAAGAATATAAAGAAGTCAGCATTCGACTTGCCAGAAAGACAATTCAGAAATCAACGGGTTTGTTCAACTCGCTCTCTAAGCAAATTGAAGCTGAGAATGACAAGAAAATTAGCCTCAACAAACAAGTAAAAGAAAAAGAGGCCGAACTAGAGAAGTCAAAGTCTGAACTGGTATTAAAAGAAAAGGCTTTAAGCGCCAGGCAAAAGGCATTGAATGAGCATGTCAATAAAATTCGCCAGTACGAAAGCGAAAAGAAGATAAAAAATGAGCGTCTGCGATTTCTGAATGACAAATCTGAGAACTTAAGAGATCAGATTCAGCAAGACAGAAAAAGCAATGAAAGGGCTGCTTTTAGTATTGAGGGTCTGACACATGAGAAAAGCAGCGCTCAAAAGCTTTTAGCTGAGATAGAGTTAAAAGTGAATACCCTTAAAGAGGATCATGACGCTCAAAAATCTAAAACAAGCAGAATACAGGAAGAACAGGAAACCGTTCGAAGAATTCTGAAAAGCAAGCAGGAAGAGGTTTATCAACTAAAAAAATCCGTTGAAATTCAGGAGTTACAGCTTTCTTCTTTAAAACAGGAATTAGAAAAGACAGCCACGGATACAAGCGAACAGAACGCAAGCTTAATTGAGTTCGACAAAAAGGTAAATCTTCTTGAGGAAGAGCTTGCAGTTAAAAACAAAGAACTCAAAAAGAAGAAAGATGCGCAGCACGATATCGAGAATAGAATCGAATCCACTGAAAAGACCATTTCAGTAATTAGGGAGGAATTAACCCAGACGAATAGAAAACTGGATGCGAGGCAAAACGAGTTTAACCTTACCAAATCGTTGGTTGAAAATTTGGAAGGATTTCCGGAGGCCATTAAGTTTTTAAAGAAAAAAGCTGGCTGGAAAAAGAACGCTCCTCTCCTATCGGACATATTAACCTGCGATGAAGAGTATAGGGTAACGGTCGAGAATTACTTAGAGCCTTACTTGAATTACTACATTGTTGAGAAGGAAGCTGAAGCTTATGAGGCGATCAATATTTTGAGCGATGCAGCAAAAGGCAAAGCCAACTTTTTTATTTTGGAGTCATTTGAAAGTTTCGCACCTACGGATACCAAACTTTATGATAATGCTTTTCCCGTTACAGAAATCATTGAATACGACTCGAAGTATCGTAAGCTAATGGCCTATATCCTTGATAACGTATACATTTTTGAAGGGGAATATAAGAATATCCCAAAAGATGATGACAACACCTTTATTACCAAAAACGGAAAAGTAACACGCAGACGATTTAGCTTAACAGGTGGCTCTGTAGGTCTATTTGAAGGAAAGAAAATCGGGCGCGCCAAGAACCTGGAGAAGCTTGAAAAAGAAATTAAGCAACTTTCTAAAAAGCTAAATGAGGTTGAGCAAAGTCTTTCTGAGAAAAATAAGGAGCTCGAAAAATTAAAGGGCAATTCCCTTAAGCAAGAGATTGAAGGGATGCAGCAAGGCATCAATCAGGTAAATGAAGAGTATATCTCCATTAAAACCAAGCAGGAGCAGTTTGCCAAAATGCTTACTGATGCTGATTTGCGCAAAGAAGATATCATTGCTAAGGTGGATGAACTCTCTAATTCAGTAGCGAAGAATAAGCCCAAAGCTGAGCGTGAAGAAAAAGACCTATCACAATCTGAAAACAAGTTGGCCGAACTTACGGCCGAGCTGAACGAACAGCAAGAATTGTTAAGTGAGAAGTCTTCTGCATTTAATGAGCAGAATATATTTTTTCACCAGCAGGATAACCGAGTAAAAAGTATTGAACAGGAAATATCTTATAAGCAAGATGCTTTTAACAGCAGCAAAGATAGAATAGAAAAAAATCAGCTGGACTTGGCTAATACAGAATCAGAGATAAAATCATTATTGGAAAAAAATGAAACTAATGATGATGAGCTTGTTGGCATGTATGAAGAGCGTGAAAGCATTGAGCAAGCCGTTAATGAAGCAGAAAAAGAATATTATAGTGTAAGGGGTACTATTGATGAACTCGATAAAAGCGAGCGTGAAATACAGCGAAGTCGAGAAGGTATTGATGCCGTTATTATGGAGCTCCAGAATAAGCTAAATGAAACCAAGCTTGAATTAAGCGCTGTAAAAGAACGACTTAGTGTTGAATTTAATATCGACACAAACGATATACTGAACGAAGGTGAAGAGGCCGCAGATATAAACGAGGATGAGCTGCGGGAGTCAGTTACTAAAATTAAAGATAGGTTGGAGCGCATGGGGCCCATTAACCCTATGGCCATGGAGGCCTATAATGAAATTAAAGAGCGTAATGATTTTATTATCGAACAACGTGAGGATTTGTTCAAGGCCAAAGAGTCACTACTATCTACCATAGAAGAGATTGATACAGTTGCCAAAGAGACGTTTATTAAAGCCTATGAAGAAATAAAAGAAAACTTTGTAAAAGTCTTCAGAAGCTTATTTACTGAAGAAGATGATTGTGATTTAAGACTGAGTGATCCTGACAACCCGCTCGAATCAAGTATTGAGATTATTGCAAAACCTAAAGGTAAAAGGCCATTAACTATTAATCAGCTTTCCGGTGGGGAGAAAACATTAACAGCAACCTCACTCCTATTTGCTATTTATCTGATTAAACCAGCGCCATTCTGTATTTTTGATGAGGTAGATGCACCTTTGGATGATGCCAACATCGATAAGTTCAACAACATCATTAAGACCTTCTCAAAAGACTCGCAGTTTATTATTGTTACTCACAATAAACGAACGATGGCAAGTACTGATATTATTTATGGCATTACGATGATTGAGCAAGGCGTTAGCCGGGTAGTGCCTGTGGATTTACGAGAGCTAGCGGACAGTTAATTCCTTTTCACATTATCTAAAATAATGCCTGTTGCCATGGCTACATTCAATGATTCAGCTGCGCCATACTTTGGGATAGTGATTTTATGCGTAATTAATCTTTCTATCTGAGGGCTAATGCCATTGGCTTCGTTGCCCATGACAATAACACCACTTTTCGAAAATTTTACCTGATGTAAGTTCTGACCTTCCATCATGGCTCCGTAAATAGGTTTTTCCAACGTTTTTAAGGTTTCTACAAGTTCTACATAATGCACATTTACACGAGTGAAAGAACCTTTGGTGGCTGAAATAACCTTTGGATTATATAAATCTGCTGTTTCAGGTGTTGCAAGAATAGACGTAATGCCATACCAATCGGCCAAACGTATGATAGTCCCTAAATTTCCCGGATCGTTAATGTCATCTAAGGCAAGAATAATTTCCTCTTTTAAAAATGATAATTCCATATCAAATTTTATTTCAGCTACTGCAATCACTTTATCGCTGGACTTAAATGTACCAATGCTATCGAGAATGGTGCTGTTTGTTTCGTAAACGTCAAAATCAGTAGAGCCAAGTTCTTTAACATAATCACTCAAACCAACTAAGAATTTCACCTTAAAATCGGAGCTAAGGAGTTCGTTTACACTTTTTTCACCCTCTACAATAAATAAACCTTCTTTCTTGCGTTGCTTTTTTAATTGAAGCGATTTAATGAACTTCGCTAGTGACTTAGATAATATCATTTTTTAATAAAGTATTGAGGCGCCTAAAACGAATTAGTTTATATTTTTTCTCATCCCTCCTCCTATCGGGTTGCCTTGGCACAAAGTACTTAAAAGAAGATGAAAATCTGCTTTTTAAGCAAAATATAAAAGTTAGTAAAGCAATAGATCAAGAAGATCTTGCCCAACTGTACGCACAAGAGCCAAACAGACAGTTTCCACTCATTCCCTTTGCCCCTTACGTTTGGTTCTATTATTGGGGTAAAAAATCATATGATGTTGAAAAATACGAAGCGAAAAAAGCAGAAATCGCTGGTAAGTACAGCATTAAAATTAAAGAAGCCGATAAGAAGAGAAAGAAAGAGAAGCTAGAACGAAAACGCAGGCGGAAACTGGCTAAAATTGACAAAACAATTGAAGAAGGAAATACACTTATGCGTTGGGGTGAGCCGCTAGCTGTTTACGATTCTGGCTTAACACAATCCACTATTGATCGTTTTGATTTATACCTAGACTCTAAGGGCTACTTTCATTCTAAAATTGAACATAAAACCTCTGCCATTGGGCGAAGAATCAACTCTACATTCATAATAGATGAGGGCCCTGCCTATAAAATCGATACCCTTTTTTCTCAAACGGGTGATACAGCTATTACGAAACTGTTAAATAATACGGAGAAAAAAAGTCACCTTACAATTGGTGAAAATTATGAACAGGCTAACATTACTAAGGAGCGGGAACGCATTGATTTACTTTTAAAAGATAATGGCTACTTCGATTTTAGCAGACAATATGTTCAGTTTGAGGTGGATACAGCCTTTCGTGAATCACACAATGTGGCAATAAAAACGCAAATAAGCAGGCCATCAAAAAGGAGCCACCATAAGGTGTTTCATGTAGACTCCGTCAATTTTATTACCGATGCTAACATCAAAAATATACCTGATTCATTACGAACTACCTATGAATATAAAGGGGTAAGTTATCGCTATTTTGACCCGCAATACAGCAAAAAAGTATTAAATAGAAGGGTATTTATACGAAAAGATAGTTTATATAGTAAATCCCGATCCTTTAATACGCAACGGCAATTAGCAAACCTTGATCATTTTAGATTTATTAATGTCAATTATGACTCTGTTGGTGGCAAACTTATCGCTAACATTTTCACTTCACCATTGAGCCGATACCAATGGACGAATGAGGTGGGAATTAATGTAACCCAGGGTTATCCAGGTCCATTTTACAACATTTCTTTTAAGAAGAGGAATATTTTTAGAGGACTGGAGATTTTTGAAATGAATGGTAGAATTGGCATTGAAGGAGTTGCTTCTGTATCTGGTGCAGAAGATGTATACAGAAGTGTAGAATCAGGTATTAATGCAAGTTTAACTTTTCCTCAGTTTATTTTGCCAATAAGTAATTCCCTAAAAGAGAAACTCGGTCAAGTTAACCCTAAAACACGTTTACTCGCAGGTTATACTTATACAAATAGGCCGGAATATCAACGAAGAAACACCAACTTCTCCAATACTTACAGCTGGCAGAATTCAAGAAATACAAGTTACCAGGTTACTCTTACCGATGTTAGTCTAATAGAATCTGAGGTTGATAGTACCTTTGGTGTAAGGTTAGACCAACTGGAAAGAAATGGGAATAGACTCATTAATACTTTCAGGCCTTCTTTGGTTACGAGTATGAGTGCCAATGCCACATGGAATTTCAATAGTTATGGACTCAATTTTTCCAACTCATCTTTTTTACGAGTGTTTTTAGAAAGCGGAGGTACAACCTTGAATTTTGTTAATACGGGTTTTCTTGAGCGTGAAGCATTAGAATTTTATAAGTTCTACAAAATTAATGTGGATTTCAGAAAGATAAATCCCATCAACAAAAACACAACCATAGCTTATAGGGTAAATGCAGGATATGCCATGCCTTACGGTGAAAATGGTATACTCCCTTATGAAAAGTACTTTTTCGCTGGTGGTAGTAATGGTATTAGAGCTTGGCGTCCGAGACGATTAGGGCCTGGTTCTTTTGTGGAAATCGATACTGTTACCAATGAAGTAAATTATGATTTTGAGCAGCCAGGTGAAATCATATTTGAAGGCAGTATTGAGCTGCGTAAAAATCTTATTGGATTTATTGATTATGCCTTTTTTGTAGACTTTGGTAATACATGGACTATTGAGAATGATGATTCGAGGCCTGGTGCACAATTTAAATATGAAAATTTCTTTCAGGAGATTGCAGTAGGAACGGGTTTTGGACTACGATTCGATTTTTCATTTTTAGTTCTGAGGCTTGATGCAGGTTTGAAGGTTTATGATCCTTCGCGACCAGAAGAAAAAAGATTCATCTTAAATGAAGGTTTTTACGATGCACCATTCACACGAGATGCCACTGAACCAATCATTTTTAATATTGGTATTGGCTATCCGTTCTAGTAATTCAGTAGTTCTTCCAGAGCTACTTTCACCTTATCTACCGTTGGTAGCATTTGCTTCTCCAGATCAACATTCAGAGCAATAGCAGGAAGGTTGGCAGCACCTAAAGTTTGAACGGGGGCATCCAAATATTCAAAGCAATGTTTCGATATTCTACCAGCCAATGATTCTGCAAAAGAATTTAACAATGGTTCTTCCGTTAAGATAAACGCCCGACTATGTTTCTTAACAGAATTCTGAATGGCGTCCCAATCGATAGGATTGAGTGTTCTTAAATCCATTATTTCTATTCTACCCTGATAATCTTTAGACACCGCTTTGGCCCAATGTACACCCATGCCATAAGTAATAATCACCGCAGATTCTCCATTTTCAATGGCTTCTTCAGACGCCTCTAAATCTATTCTTGCCTTACCTAATGGAATGATATAATTCTCGTCCGGCTCATATGTTTTAGCTTCGCCAGTACCAGGCACCTTTGACCAGTATAGGCCTTTGTGCTCTAGCATTAACACAGGATTTGGATCATAAAAAGCAGCCTTTAGTAAGCCTTTCATATCCGCTGCATTACTCGGGTAAACCACTTTAATGCCTCTTATTGTTAATAGGGTTGATTCAACACTACCAGAATGGTAAGGACCACCACCACCATAAGCACCTATCGGAACTCTGATAAGCGATTGAATAGGAAATTTACCACAGGATAGATAGCAACTTTTTGAAAGTTCTTCCACCAGCTGATTCATGCCCGGCCAGATATAATCGGCAAATTGAATTTCTACTATGGCCTTGGCACCTACTGCCGACATACCTGCTGTTGAACCAACAATATATGCCTCCTGTATTGGGGTATTAAAAACGCGCTCATCACCAAACTTCTGCGCTAGCGTAGCTGCTTCCCTAAAAACACCACCTAATGTTCCACCTACATCCTGTCCGTAAAAAAGTGCCTCAGGATGTCTTTTCAAGATATCTTCCACGGCATGCAGTGCGGCATCCACCATCACCACTTTTTCCGCTCCTTTTGGTTTTCTTTCCCCTCTTTCTTCTATTATTGGTGTATCTGCAAATTCGTGCTTATCAAAAGAAGCCAAGTCAGGATCGTCTGAGTTAAGTGCATATTCATAATCCTTAGCAACAAGCCCCACCGCATGTTTATTAAGCTCTTTTAATTCCTTTGCAGGTATTCCAATGCCTTTTAAATATTTTTCAAGCTTAACTATCGGATCGTCCTTTGAATGCAGTTTTAAATTTTCATCTCCACGATACCACTCTTTTCTTACCCCAGAAGTATGATGCCCTAGAAGTGGACATTTTGCATGAACCAATATTGGCCCTTTTCTATCCCGAACATGAGCGAAGGCTTTCCTCAATCCCAAATAACTATCCACAAAATCAGACCCGTCTACACGCATACGCGACATCCCGGTGAATCCGGCAACAAAATCATATGCATCCATGGCCCGCATTTCTTCTCCAGTCGCTGAAATACCCCAATCATTATCCTGGACTAAATACACTATTGGCATCTGTTTGAGCACGGCCATTTGGAATGCCTCAGAAACTTCGCCCTCTGTCACACAACCATCGCCTAAAGAGCATAAAACCAGTGGTTTTTCGTTACCCTCCAATAACCCTTGCCCTTCCAAGTATTTTAGTCCGTGTGCCATACCAGTAGCAGGAATAGCTTGCATACCTGTGGCCGAGCTCTGATGAGGTATTGTAGGGAACCCATCTCTGTTTAAAGAGGGATGCGCATAATAGGTTCTGCCTCCAGAAAATGGATCATCTGCTTTCGCCATGAGCTGCATCATTAGCTCGTAAGGCTGCATTCCTATTCCTAATAAAATAGATTCATCTCTGTAATATGGTGCTGCAAAATCATACGCCTTTAGTTGCATACCTGCGGCCAATTGTATGGCTTCATGTCCTCTGGAAGTACTATGCACATACTTACTGCATACTTCCTTATTTTCATCATACGTTTCTGCCATTCTTTTGGCAGTACACATAAGCTGATATGCTTTTAATAAAATTTGTTTATCGATAGGGGTCTTTTCGGTATTGCTTTTCTTCGTTTTTGCTTTAGCTGCTTCCGTTGTAGGCATAGTATCTCTTTTGATTCTGCAATCGATTGTGAAGTTAAAAAATTTACTAAACACTAGCTGAAATAGTAGCTATTAAAATCTAGTTAGTATTCAATAGTTTTGCCCAGATGAAAGAAAAGATAACCGATTGGTTTAAATCACTTCAAGACTCTATTTGCTTAGAATTGGAAAAGGCAGATGGTTTAGAAAAATTTCATGAAGATTTATGGGAAAGAGAAGGTGGCGGTGGTGGCCGAACCCGAGTAATTCGCAATGGAGCTATTATTGAGAAAGGTGGTGTGAATTTCTCTGCTGTTCATGGATCATTAGCAGAAAATATATCCAAGGCCTTAGGATTACCCCAATCTGATTTTTATGCTACAGGTGTTTCCATCGTTCTGCATCCGAAAAATCCAATGGTGCCTATCATTCACATGAATGTGAGATACTTTGAAACTACTTCTAAAACCGGAGATTCTACCTGGTGGTTTGGTGGCGGCATTGATTTAACACCACATTATGTTGATGAAAATGATGCGCATTATTTTCATAGTGAATTAAAAAAAGTGTGCGACAAACATGACTCTGCCTATTATTCTGAATTCAAGAAATGGGCTGATGACTATTTTTATATTAAACATCGAAACGAAACACGAGGTATAGGAGGTGTTTTCTTCGATAGGCTCAATGAACAAAGGGGCAAAACTAAAGAACAGCTATTTGAGTTCGTGAAAGATGTTGGAAGCAGCTTCGCTCCTATCTATACGCATTTTATGGCTAAGAACAGTTTATTGAATTTCACCGCTGAGCATGTAAAATGGCAAAAATTACGCAGAGGCAGGTATGTAGAATTCAATCTAGTTTGGGATAAGGGCACCAAGTTCGGTTTAGATACCGATGGCAGAACGGAATCCATCTTAATGAGCTTACCACCAGAAGCCAATTGGGAATATGACTATCAACCAGAGAAAGGATCTGCGGAGGAAAGTACGCTTAAGAGTTTGAAAAAAGGAAAAGAATGGATAAATTTGTCATATGACAGAATATAAAAAGTCAAATGACAATAAATCAGAATTAAACGAGCCAGCAATGGCCTATGGTTTAGGAATTACTACATTAGACTTATTAATAGATATCCTTGGCATTTCAAACCTTGCTAAAAAGCTTAAAAATAGCCTTGATCTTCTTAAAATGGCTGAAAATGGTTTCCCGATTAAAGTGTTAAAAAACCTTCAGAAAAGAACACAATTCACCAACCGGCAGATTGGCATTGTACTAGATATGTCAGAAAGTACAGTACAACGTAGAATAAGAGACAATCAAAAATTGGATAAGAAACAATCTGAAAGTGCTGTGCAATTGGCAAGTGTTTGGGTTAAAGGTTTGGAAGTTTTTGAGGACGAAGATGATTTTAGAACCTGGCTTAATACTGAAAATCAAGCACTTGGGGGTAATAAGCCCCTTGCCTTATTACACTCTTCTATTGGCAGGGAAGAAGTTAAGAATGTACTCAATCGCATAGCCTGGGGTATTTATTCTTAGCATGAAGCTCTACCGCATAGGTCATAAGAATTACATTCATGATTTAGCAGGTACCGGTGGTTTATACGCTGATGGCAGGTGGCATGCAAAAGGTACCCGAATACTATATTTCTCAGAACACATTTCTTTAGCCAAATTAGAAGTGTTAGCTAATTCTGTGATATTGCCTAAAAACATGAGTTTAATGACTGCAGAAGTAGCTGACAAAGAACCTATTAAAGAAATTACAACATCAATGCTACCTCAAAGTTGGGACGGGTACCCATACCTGGAGAAGTTGCATTCCATTACTTACGATTGGATAAAAAAATCTGAGTCACTAATATTGAAGGTGCCATCCGCGCAAGCGACCAATGAATTCAATTATTTAATTAACCCATTGCATAAGAATATGGATGCCATTAAAGTTATTTCCATAGAACCCATAAAATTTGATAGAAGGTTGAAATTCTAAGGCTTATGATCGAATACCTAATAAAACTCGATAAATCACTTTTCTTTTTCCTTAATGGGCTACATTCATCGTGGATGGATCCAATTATGTTTTGGATTTCAGATAAAAAAATATGGATACCGTTCTATCTGTTTCTGGCCGGATGGATTATCAAAACTTTCAACAAAAAGAGTATAATCTACTTACTAGCGATTGGGTTGGCGATTACCATTACTGATCAGGTGATTTCAGGTTTTATGAAAGGCTTTTTTGAACGATTCAGGCCTTCCAGGGATCCAGAAAATGAGGGACTGGTGCATATAGTCAATGGTTATACCGGTGGGAAATATGGCTTTGCCAGTTCGCACTCAGGCAATGCATTTGCATTAGCTATGTTTATTTATCTCACATTTCGTGAGTATAAATGGGTGTGGCTTATGTTTCTTTGGGCAGCTATTGTAGCTTACAGTCGTGTGTATTTAGGTGTTCATTACCCGGGTGATATTCTGGTGGGTGGAATTATCGGACTGATTTTTGGCAAGTTATGTCACATACTGGCAGAAAAAGTACTGGCGAAATATTGGGCTGACTAAAGATTCATTAGCCTCTTTACATACTTGCCCACAATATCAAACTCTAAATTGATCTTATCCCCTACTTTGATATCCTTCATTGTGGTATGTTCATAGGTATAGGGGATAATCGCTACCCTGAAACTATTTTCAGTGGAATTAAAACAGGTAAGACTAATTCCGTTAATGGTGATAGATCCTTTTTCAACAGTGACATTACCATGAACAGGATCATACCTAAAATCATATAACCAGCTTCCCTTCTCTACCTTTATTGAAGTACACTCCCCCATTTGGTCTACATGACCTTGAACAATATGTCCATCGAACCTGCCATTATTTAGCATACATCGCTCGAGGTTAACTTCATTACTAGGTTTTAGATTACCAAGATTACTTTTCTGTAAAGTTTCATCAATGGCCGTTACCCAATGTTTGCCCTCCTGAACTTTAGTAACAGTTAAACACACTCCATTGTGGGCAACACTTTGGTCTACTTTTAATTCATTTGAAATACTACTTTCAATTTCAAAATGACGATTAGAGCCTTCAGTTTCTATGCCCTTAACTCTGCCTAATGTTTCTATAATGCCTGTAAACATGCTGTAAAGGTACAATAGAAAAATTAATCTTTAATAAATTTGGTTTATTTTATAAACTACTTTATAATTGCATTAAACATTAAGAATTATGGATTCTGAAAAATCAATGACACACGAAGAAAGTCTTCAGATCATAAGTGACATGATCAGGTCAACTCAGCGTAATATAAAAAGTGCGAGCTTCCATTTCCTGCTCTGGGGATGGGTAGTGATACTCGGTAACTTGGGACATTTCTACCTACAAGAATTTACAAATTACCCCTACCCTTACGCAATATGGTTGTTAACTATACCAGCTTGGTTGGCTAGCATGATTTATGGATACAGACAGCCTAAGATTGAGAGAGTTAAAATGTACAGCGATTCATTAATTATGTGGATTTGGTTAGGTTTCCTGTTCAGTATATTATTGATTATATTCAGCGGGTTATTTGGACCTACGATTCCTTTTATCATCTTAGTTTTGGCTGGGTTATGTACTTTTTTAACTGGATTAGTTTTAAAATTTAAGCCACTGATATACGGTGGTAGCAGTTTTTGGATTTTTGCAGCTATATCTATTCCGGTAGGACAAGAATATATGACCTTAATTTCCGCACTAGCTACCTTAGTTGGCTATTTAGTTCCAGGATACCTTATTAGAAAATCGAATTGATGGCTGATTTTAAAGAATTAGATCCTCTATTACATTCTCAGCTTAGGCTGGCTATTATGTCTCTATTGATGTCAGTAGAATCTGCTGAGTTTGTGTACATCAAAGAGAAAACTGGCGCCACGGCAGGAAACCTGAGTGTACAATTAGATAAACTTGCAACAGCCGGTTATATCGGAGTGACAAAAGAATTTAAAGGAAAAAAACCTTTAACGACCTGCAGTATTACAAAACGAGGAATTGAGGCATTTGAAAAATACGTAGAGTCATTAAAAACATATTTTAAGAATTAAATTTTTTTATACATATAGTTTATTTTATAAACTACTTTATAAATAGATAATCAATTTATTAACTAAACACTAGAATTATGAAAACGATTAAATTATCACTACTACTTTGCTTTTTTACAGCCAGTCTATTTGGACAAACAGAATCTGATGAAATGGCATATTTTGCCTACACCAGCAACAATAAGAGCTTATGGAAACAATTGGTTTCTAAAGAGCAATCCAACTACAACCAATCCAAAACGAGCGAAAACCTTTACTCCCTTTTACTCGCCCAGCATGGCTTGCTAAATGCTACCATGCCCGACCAGGATGAAGACCTTTTTGACAAACACTATAAAAACGCTAAAGAAAATGCGGAAAAGCTTATTGAAGCCAATCATCAGGTAGGCAACGCTAAGGCCATATTAAGTGCTATCTGGGGTTGGGAAATGGGTTACAGTTCGTATAAAGGAATGTTCCTTGGAGGAAAAAGCAGCTCAAATATTGAAGAAGCAACTAAAATAGCTCCTAATGAGCCATTGGTATGGCAAGTATATGGATCCTCCAAATTCTTTACCCCTACTATGTTTGGTGGAGACACGAAAGAAGCCCAAAAAGCTTATGAAAAAGCAGTGAACCTTTATGAAGATCAAAATTTAACAAAATCTAACTGGAGGTACTTAGACGCCCTTGCATGGTTAGGAAAAGTGTATGAGGAAAACGGAGAAACAGACTTAGCGAAAACTACTTATGAAAAAGCCTTAGCTGTAGAGCCTGATTTCGGATGGGTGAAATATGCACTTCTACCTTCTATTTCCAACTAAAATGAAACATATCATTCTGATTTTATTTTCTTTTACATCCCTGGTTGCCACTTCACAGGTATCAACCAGGGGTATTGTAAAAGATGCCTCCACAAACGAAGCGCTCATTGGTGCCAATATTTTTTCTAAAAGCAATTGGAAGGTTGGCGCTAATACTGATCTGAATGGAGAGTTTACAATTAAAAACCTTACAATAGGTGATACTTTAATTATTTCATACATCGGGTATGAAGAAAAAGAGATTGTTTTTAATGGTGTAGAATATCTCACTATTCAACTCACCCCTACCGTGCAGAGTATGGATGAAGTAACAATTACTGCAGAAAAATTGGTAGCAGAAGAGTTTACATATAAAAAAGTGAAGCGCCTGGACATTTATTTAAATCCAAGTGCCAAAGCTGATCCGCTGCTGGCTACTAATTCATTACCATCGAGTACCACCTTGGACGAATCCGCCAACATTAGCTTCAGAGGTAGCAGCCCTGACGAAACCGGAATCTTTTTCAACAACGTACCTCTTTACGATGCCGTAAGATTTTCACAACTCAATGGCATAGGTACTTTTGGTATTTTCAATACTGCCATGGTTGATGAAATGCTGGTCTTTCCGGGCAACCCTCCTTTAGAGTATGGAAATACAACATCAGGTCTTATAGCTATTAAAACAGCTGAAGAAATACCAGAAGAAAGTGTACGAACAGCCACAGTTTCACTTGCCAGTTATGGGTTGCTATTCAGCCAAAAAATAAATGAAAGCCAAGCCATTACTGTGTTCAGCAACTATCAACCTGCTGAAATCATAAAAGCGCTCAATAGCGATGCTCTCAACGATATTAAAGACTTTAATTCCATTGATCTTGGCCTGAACTATTTAAATGTTATCAACGAATCCACCATTCTGAAAGTATTTAATTACACATTACTGGAAGGGTATGATTTTAACTATCAAACACCTACCCTAACAACAACATTTAAACAGCGTAAAAAGCGAAATTTTACCATTACCAACTTGCGAAAGCAAATTGGGAAATCTGAGTTGAGTTTTAATAATAACATCAGTTTCACAAAAACGCAGTTTACTTATGCCGATACGGACATTGAACTCAACTACTTTGATGGCTTCGCTTCAGCGAATTACAAGTACACAACAAAAAACTTAAGCTTTAAGACAGGGGCTGCCTTTGATTATAGGGAGCAACATTTTGATGGCACTTTTTATACAATCGATTATGCCGAAGGCGAAGGGTACCCAACCGCCAGTGCGACAAATACGTCAGAACTGATTCGACCAGAAGCCTATGGCTATCTCACCTATTTTATCAATGATAAGTGGGTATTAGGTAGTGGCATTCGAAAAAACTTACCAATTGATAATCAAAGCAACTTTTTAAGCAGTCAGTTAAGTACCAAATACAATATTAACCTCAATAGTTCAGTAACATTTGCTTTGGGCAATTACCACCGTTTTGATTTTCCGCAAAACGATGAGATAGTACTTAATAACAGCCGACAATTGTCAATTGATTACAATTACAATACAAATACAATGAATTTTGCAGCGTCAGTGTTTGGTAAGGAAACTCAAACAAACGGTGTGGCAAGTGAGCTGGTGGGTGTTGAGTTATTTGTGAAAGGTAAAATTGCGAATAGGCTAACGGGTCAATTTTCATATTCCCTTATCGATGGTATTTCTATCGATGAAGAGGGCACAGAATACCCAAATAAATATGATTTAGACTATTTCATTCGTGGAAACCTGGAGTGGCGAATTAATGCCAATTGGACTGCCAATTCAACATTCACCTTTCGGCAGGGCAATTACTATCAACCATTAACGGGCGCTTCGTTCGATGCCTCCATTGGTGTATACAGGCCAGCGTATGCCGCCCTTACAAATCAGGCCAGGCTACCTGATTATGGGATAATTGATATAAGCATTTCCAGGATAATTCCTGTAAACGAAAAATTGAATATCATTTGTTTTGGAAGCGTGAATAACGTTTTGAACAAAGAAAATATAAGAACCTATCAGTATAATTTCGATTATACGGAGAGAAATAACTCATTATTCTCTCAAAGAACCGTTTATTTTGGTGCAGTAATCAATTTCTAGGTCGCACATTACGAATGCTAACTAATTGATGCTATTTTTGAGGCCTTTAAGAAGGAATTAATTATAACATCAATATGTCGTTAAAGGACAAACACCCCATTACACTTTACAATACACTCAGCAAAAAGAAGGAGCAGTTTGAGCCGATTCATCAAGACCATGTGGGTATGTATGTATGCGGACCAACAGTGTATAATGATGTGCATTTAGGGAATGTAAGAACCTTTATGAGTTTTGATGTGATCTACCGATACCTGATGTATCTGGGGTATAAAGTGCGCTATGTGCGCAACATCACCGATGTGGGCCACTTGGAGAATGATGCGGATGAAGGCGAAGACAAAATCGCTAAAAAAGCGCGTTTAGAACAGTTGGAGCCGATGGAAATCGTGCAGCACTATACCAATGGTTTTCACAATGTGCTCAACCAGTTTAACCTTCTCCCTCCTTCCATTGAGCCTTCTGCCACCGGGCATATTATTGAGCAGATTGAAATGGTACAGGAGCTGATAAAAAACGGATTAGCTTATGAAGTAAATGGCTCTGTATATTTTGATGTAACCAAATACGATAAAGACCACAAATACGGGAAGCTTTCAGGCAGAAACATTGAGGAGATGATGGAAAGCGGCCGTATGCTCGATAGTCAGGACGAGAAAAGAAATAAAATAGACTTTGCCATTTGGAAGAAAGCTTCTCCACAGCACATTATGCGCTGGAACTCCCCTTGGGGTGAAGGCTTCCCCGGCTGGCATTTGGAGTGTACGGTAATGAGCACCAAATACTTAGGCGATACATTTGATATTCACGGTGGTGGAATGGATTTAGTATTCCCACATCACGAATGCGAGATTGCGCAATCTGTAGGCTCTAAAGGCAAAGAACCTGTTAAATATTGGCTCCACAGCAACATGCTAACTGTGAACGGCCAGAAGATGAGTAAATCTCTAGGCAACTCATTTTTACCACATGAGTTATTTTCAGGTGACCATAAATTATTGGAAAGAGGCTATAGCCCGATGGTGGTACGTTTCTTTATGCTGCAATCGCATTACAGCAGTACGTTGGATTTCTCTAACGATGCGCTTACGGCCGCTGAAAAAGGCTACAAGCGCCTGATGGATGGTTTTAAAATTAGCAATGGTTTAGTGTATGAAAACGGAACAGTGGATGCTGATTTAGAGGAAAAAGCATCTGCCAATATTGATGGTCTGTTCCAAAACATGGGTGAGGATTTCAATACCGCTAAAACACTTGCTGTATTGTTTGACATCACTACCATGATGAATAACTTAAAATCCGGCACTATTAAAACCGGCAACCTAAGCAAGAAGACGTTTGAAGATTTGATTAAACACTACCAAGGCTTTATTACAGAAGTACTTGGCCTGAAAGAAGAGCAGGAAGGCGATACTAAGTTGGTAGATGGTGTAATGGACTTGCTCATTAAATTGAGAAACGATGCCAAAGAAGCTAAAAATTATGCCTTATCTGATAAGATTAGGGATGATTTAAAAGCGATGGGTGTTACCCTGAAAGATGGAAAAGAAGGAACGGAATACAGTATCGATTAAGGGTGTTTTTTATTCTTGTTTTTAATCAATTAGTAAAAGAATACCATTGGGAAAGAAAGATTTTATAAAGTATCTTGATAAAAACAGTCTTTAAAGGCTTCGATTTAGGATTAATATCGTAAATGGAAAAGTTGAAGATATTGTTATCTAATACGAAAGTTTCATTAAAAATAAATGGGCTGCCATTGTAAGATATGACTGTGCACACGGTTTTTTCCATAGGGATGTTTTGTTGCCAAATGGTGTTAAAGAAAAACACGCTATGGAATTCGAAAATTTAGAAATAGCTTTGATTTATGCAGAGCAGGATCTAAAGGATCGCTGGGAATTTTATAAAAGCAGATACATTAAAAAAATGAAAAATGACAAATAAAGAAACTGTAAATCGCAATATAGGTTTGACTTTTGACTTTTTAAAACAGGCGCTCAAACAACCGGAATTAATAGATCAAATAAAAGATGGGTCAACCATCGAGTTCATACAGAAAGATTATCCTGAAATTGAAAAAAAATCAGATGTTGTGCCTGATAAGTTTATCAAAGTAAAACGGGGCTTTGAACTTATTTAAATTGATTGATTAGCGTGGTTTCGTTAAGAATGTTACAAAAGAAACCATATACAGTATCGATTAAGGGTGTTTTTTCTGCCCTGCTGATATTCATTATCCGGATTTATCAGTACACGCTGAGCCCACTGCTGGGCGCGAATTGCCGCTATACACCTACCTGTTCTAAATATGCTGTAGAGGCCATAAAAGTTTGGGGACCGTTAAAAGGCGGTTGGTTAGCCATTAAGCGAATAAGCAGTTGTCACCCATGGGGCGGACATGGGTATGATCCGGTGCCGGAGAGGGAGGAGTGAGAACGCCCCTGTATAGTGTCGTAGCTATCCCTCAGGTTAGTTATGCAATATACAGATTGTTGTGGTGTAGTATTTTATTTTCGAACAGGAAATCCTATTTTTCGTAATTCACTTTTTTATGTTAGTTAAGGCAACTCCTTTACAAAAGTTCAAGATTAGGGTTAACACTATATTTTGATTTAGCCTTAATGAAATAAAAAGTCAACCATAGTCAACCCCTAACCTTCCTCTAAATATTTCCGTTTATAATCGCTGTTTAAGAACATATTTAAGTGAATAAAATAGTACTAAAAAGGCATTATTTCTCCGGTGGTTTAATAATGTTGACTCTGTTGATCAGCGGGTGTGAAAATGACAACGAACCAGAAATAATAAATTTACCGCAGATACAAACACTCGCGGCTACCAATATCATGATTACTTCTGCAATGTGTGCGGGTGTAGTAATAGATGACGGTAGGGGTTTTGTTATTGAGCGAGGCATTATTTGGGATACTGTTTCTCTGAAAGCACAAGAACATATTAATAAGATTTCAGCCGGTCAAGATACAGGCAGGTTCGAAGTCGGTCTTACAAATCTATTGCCCGACCAACAATATTTTATAAGAGCATATGCTGAAAACGGAAAGGGGACCTCGTATGGCAATGAGATAAGTTTTACTACCAATAAAACTAATTCTATTGTCTACAAAACAGACGGAAGAACTACGCAAGATGATATTCCAGGTCCAATTGCTTTAGACATTAATGAAAATGGAATAGTGGATTTTGTGTTATTCACAGAGCTTACCGCCAATAGCACAGGTGATCGTCTTTATGCTGGCATTAATCCAATAGGACCTAATCTTATGAAAACAGGCCCGGCAATTAATGACAATTTTTTGAGCATGGGCTTTATTGTTGCTGAAAATCCTGGAGTCATGATCGATGAAACACTTTTAGATAATGAAAGATGGTATACTGACCATGCAGCTTTAATCATAAGAAATACACCGCCCACTGGTGCTATATTTTATGAAGGTAATTGGGCTGAAGGCGAACAAATAGTAGGCATTCAGTTTTTTGAAGAACAATCGATGCATTTAGGTTGGCTACGCATTGGATTTGATAAAACTACCGAAACTTTGACTTTGATTGATTTTGCGTATAATTCAATAGTTGATCAACCAATAATAGCAGGAGCTAAGTCAAACGGAGATTAGTTGATTAAGGATTACAATAAACACAATACATTGAGTCTTTGACCACTTTTTTAGGGTTAGGTATGCTTTCGATAAAGCCACATTTCTTGCATTCGAATTGGTGACTTCACATTTTGAGGAGTCTGGCCGCACCAGCGGCACAGCAAACCGGGGTCAATTTTGGTAAATCTATAGCCTGCTGAAGCACACCTTCTAATTTGAATATTTGCATTGAATTTTGAGGTTACGGCATGAGAGCTAACGGTTAGTATATGAGCCGTTTAATGGCTTATATACATTGTTATAGTGCGTATTATTCTTTTAAATTCAGGAATTCTACTGCATTGTAATAGAAAATGTTTCTTTTATCTTCTTCAGTTAAAAACTCATAGCTGTCCAATTGCTGTATGCTTTTTTCAATAGCATGAGGCCACACCATTGGATCGGAACCATACATAATCCTGTCTAATAGATTTGCTTTTTTTGCCTTCCTTAGGAAGTCTTCTGTCCAAACTGAAACCATACCTTCTTCCCAAAGAAGAATTCCTAAATCTGAATAAACATGCTCATAATTGTGCATTAAAGTTAAAGTGTTCTCATAATAATTACCTCCAGCATGCATAATATAGATTTTCAGTTTGGGATACTTAATAATAACATCCTCAATTAATAAAGGGTCACCAAGAGATAATCGGAATTTTGGAGCTTCTCTGTAAGCCACACCTGGAGGTCCTCCACCTGTATGCAGAGCCACAGGGATCTGATATTGTTCACATATTCTTAAATAGGGCTCATAAATTGGATCTGATAGTGTTAAACCCACATATTGTGCTCCAACTTCACCAAAAACCTTGATCTTTCCTTCCTGAACTAATTTTTCAAACTGAACTGTATCAACGGATGGCTTCCCGTAAACTTCAATCCCCGGAATGATTTTATCATTCATGCTTGCGTCATAGACCCCTCCACTATTTACGGCTTTAACAATATTATACTTTTTCATCATGGATTCAATTTGGCTTTTGAACTCATCAAAAGAGGGGGGAGACAATGTTCCATCTCCAGAAGGAGCTACAAAATAGGATTGCTCAGTATATCCATGTAGATGCACATCTATGATGGGCTTTATCCCATCCTGAGATTTTCCAATAATGGGAATTAATAAAAGCAAGAAGATTATTGAATTTTTCATATCTTAATTTTTTTGCATGCACTACAACAACCGAATATAAACCATAGCACATATTCACTATTAGCTTAGTGGTTTATATTCGCACTATCTGTTAAATATACGCCACTTCTTCATAAGTAAGAAAAATATTGAAATAATGATAAAGTTAAGAATCTCACGCCTTTTTTCAGAAGGATCAAAATGAAGTTATTAAGTCGTCACTGCGAATGAACGAAGTGATTGAAGCAACCTTTACGTTGAGGAATCCTGGAAGCCTATAGCTCAATGTCTACATCAAGTTGCCTACCTTCTTCAAAGGCCTTTTTATCCATACTGGCACCTACAGCCATACCTATCGCCATACCAATAGGTAAGCCCACTCCCAGGTAGGCCATACTATCCATGCTAGATCCGAAAGCAATACCGAGCGGAATGCCAAATACTGTCATACCAACAGCCAACCAGGTATTTCTATAATGGTTTTTGGGCACTAATTTGAGTTCCTTTTCAAGCGCCTTAAGTATATTAGTCTGAGTCTTTCGGATGAGCTTTCTTGCGGGCTTTCCTTCTTCTTTCGAAGCATTTATGTCTTCAATCCCTTGATTTATACTATTCAGAATAGCCTCAGGCAACTCCTTTTTAGTCAATTCGGCCAGTAACTGATTGAATTGCGTATAAGCCCGAAGGTATTTTTTATCCTGTTCAAGTTCTGCTCTGCGCTGAAGTTCTTGTAGTTTCATAGGCTTTGAAGATACGTAGTTATCCTCTAAACTCACTTATTTCAAACAAATGGCCATCAGGATCTCGGAAAAAGCACCTTGTTTCCGCTCCACGGTCCAACGGAGGGGTGATAAATTCCGCGCCCCTACTCTTTAAAATTTCATAGGACTTTCGGCAATCTTTTACCCGAATAGTAAAGGCATGGCTCACTTTGTCTTTATCATCAGGGGGCAGAAAATGAGTATCAGGTTTGTCATCCGTTGGGCCACCAGCGGTGACCAACAACAGCCAATTACCTAGAAATTGCAGCACTAACGAGTCGCCACCATATTCGCGAAAGATGCTGGCTCCTAAAATATCTACATAAAATGCTTTTGATTTAGCCATTTTGGAAACCACCAAAATGGTGGTTAAGGCTGAGTCTTCAAAGGGGTTGGTTGTGGAGTTGGTCATAGTACTGGGTGGTTGCTTATTTTGTTTAATTTAAGAATTTTGAAGAACTTCTAATTTGTGCGATGTTCCTTGTGCTTCGCTTATAGATTCCTCCATTATATTACGGAATGACTTTCTTTATTGACACTTTATTAATTATCGTCATTTCTCCTCCGCCAACTGGCGGAGGAGAAATCTTCTACAGCAGCATCAGTAATTGACTTTCTTGGTGGCAAAGATCCCTACGGGATGACTTTTTAAACTTAATTGTTCATTGCGGGCTTGTCTACCCGACAACTACCTATAGTAGCTAATATCTTTTTGATTCTCTGAAAGAAACCTACTTGTCAGCAGACAGGTCAGGGTAACAAAATAGTGGTTAAGATATAATAATACTCTTCAACTCACTGAGCATCATGGCTGTAGCACCCCAGACTATGCGGCCTTCTACATCAAAATAAGGTGTGTTGAGTGTGTAGCCATTGGCGAACGTTATTACCGTTTGCTTCACTGTAGTCTCTTCAATTAAATGGCTGACAGGCACTTCTATTAATTCTTTTACTTCGTAGGTATCAATTTCGAATTGTGGTTGATTTTCCGTGAAGCTTACTACGGGCGTTACTTTAAAATTACTTGGTGGAATAAATAAATCGGATAATTGGCCGATAACATTTACCTCCTCATATAGCACACCAATTTCTTCATTGGCTTCACGCTTTGCTGTGTAGATTAAATCAGGATCTGTTTCTTCCCACTTACCACCCGGAAAGCTAATTTGCCCGCTATGCGTGCCACCATACTCATGGCGCTGGGTTAATGGTATAAATGCTTCGCCATTTTTTTCGTAAAAGAGAATGAGTACCCCACTCAATCGTGCCTTGGCCATTTTCTCTTTATCGAACCTGGAAGTATTAATTTCACCGGGCATCATCAGCCGGTGTGCTTCTGGCCCGGGCAGCGGACCAACTAACTTAGCTTCTAATTTATCTACCAGTTCGTTAAGCTTCATATACAGTCTAGCGCAGTGATTACTTTTTCCTGTCGTTCTCTGGCGATTTTGTAATTCTCACAAGCGTTATAGGTATCATTCATTTGTTCATACACCCTACCCAAAAAATAATAGGCTTTGTCAACAAACGGGTCGAGTTTGGCTGCACGTTGCAAGAGCTTGATGGCATCGTCATTATTACCTTTTTTAAAGTAATACCAGCCTTTATTGCGGTATGCCCAAGCATTCTCCGGATCGATGGTTACGCTCCTATTTATATCTTCCTTAGCTTTGTCAAGCTCATTCATTTCCAGATGTATAAAGCCTCGGTTGTTTAAGAAATAGGGCTGCCCCGGCTCAAGGCCTAATGCCTTATTCACCAATTCTAATGCCTCAACAAATTCGTTTCTTTCTATAGCAATGAGCGACAGAGCGTTATAGGCATTGGCTTCTAATGGATCTATTTGTAAGGCTGTTTTAAGATCTGCTTCTGCTTCATCATACTTTTTTAAATAGTATTTTACTGTACCTCTATTAATTAAGGTTTCAGCATTATCCGGGTCTAACACTAAGGCTTTGTTAAAATCATCAATGGCATTGTTGAACTTGCGCATTTTGGTATGAACCAACCCCAATCTGAAATAAACCGTTGAGGTATCAGGCATTTTTCTTTGTGCAAATTCAAGATCATCTAACGCACGGTACAAATCATTTAATTCATAAAATGTATTGGCTCTGTTGAGCACAGCATCCATATTTTCAGGGTCGCACTCCAAGGCTTTATCATATTGCAAGGAAGCTTGCACATACTGATTCTGTCGGAAATAAACCGTCCCTAAATTATTAATAGCAGGTGTATAGCACGGATCAATTTTTAAGGCCTCTTCATAAAAGCGTGTAGCATCACGATAATTTTGTTCTTGTAAGGCTTCGTTACCTCGTATTAAAAAGCGCTGTTTCTGCGTTTCCGGATCGTTACCACAGGAAATGAGTATGCCCAGAAGAAATAGAATGCAAGTGTGCTTCATACAGACACGAAGTTATTAAAAGTGATTGAATTTGAGACGCCTAATA
>NZ_JAVJUY010000194.1:0-15293 GCF_040220315.1 Fulvivirga sp. | reverse complement strand
ACTAAGTTTAGAAACCCTCGATTTACTTATATCGCCCGATTGAAAGAGTGAAAGTAGATCGTTGCCACTAACCATTTGTTTGCCTTCGCTATTCGATTTTGTGGAAGAAATGACATACCTCTCTGAAACAGACAAGCCCTTCAGCTCATTCATTTTAAACTGTGCAAAGTCACGCACTTGTGATATCTTATGAGCCATAAGTTTATTTATTGAAGCAGGCAGCACATTTGGTTCTACTTTTTCCAGTAATTTGTAAGAGAAAATTGCTTTGCCTGCAGCTGTATCTGACAGTCTTTCCTGAAGCTTTGCAACTAGCTTCTGACCAAGTGTTAGAGCCAGCCCAGAACTAGCTCTCTGCTGCCTTTCAAGTTTTAATTTTACATTGTTTCTATATCCTGCATAAAGCTTATTTGTTATGATAAAGTATCCTATTAAGAGAAACACCAAGGCATAAGAGTAATGAATCAATTCAATAAATGTAAGATAGGAAAGACCCATAATTAATACACCGGCAATAAACCTGGATGACTCATTACCGAGACCCTCAACTTTCGTTTGTATATCAAACCTAATCCGGTTATCTAATGGCATAAAGAATAGTTTGAATGTTGGATTTTCTAGTGAATCCCTTAATGAGAAATTAAACAACCTGCTTAGAGCTACGAACAAGAAAAACCAGATAAATGCACCTTCTGAAGTGGCATCATAGCCAAAGATAAGGCCTGCAGCAATGGTTGCTATGGTGAAGAATACCAATATAAATGGCAAAATAAGCAATGAAACCCTCAGGCCATACTCACCTATTATCCGATCGTTAACAAAAGTTTGGAGCAGCAGACCAAGAATTAGAATGGCGCCATTAAATATTGCCAAAAAGTTCCTCATTTCATTTTCAGTTGGGTATTGGATTTTTACCACTTCCTGAAATGAGTATTGAATAAAAGTGAAGGCCACCATACTGAAAAGAAGAAAAATGGACAGTAACCGTACATACTTGTTCTTAAGAAGAGCCTTAATATTTGTAGAATCTTCTTCCTCCTCAGATTGCGAAATTTCAGCTTTAGACAGGTCGAATTGAGATGTTAGAATTAATAAGAATATAAATGACACGACTATACTTACACAGCTAATGATCAGGTAGTTGGAAGTTTTTGGAATAATTGACTGTAATAATGGAAAACTAAAAGATGTGATAATTGCTGCTGATAACTGGCCTATATCAATACCTCCAATAATTCTTTTGGATTGCCGCAAATCAAATAAACGACCAAATGTTCCCCAAAAGCCAAGTAAGCTAACCGCTAGAATAGGTCCGCTTAGTGAAAACATAAAAAATATCAGGTAATCCTGTAATGTTTCAGAAGTATATCTGAAACCCAAATAAATGGCTGTAGTAAAAAAAAGAATCAGTAATAAATTACCTAAAGCAAGTTTTGCAAAGGAGATTCTATTTTGTAAATAAGAAAATAAGGCCGTAGTTATGATCCCTAACAGCCCCGAAAATAGGATAGCTTCTTTTAAATACTCACCTAGCCGATTTAAAAATAATGTTTCTGCGGAAATTTGAAAGGTGGCTAGGAATATCCCCATAAAGAACCCCTGCCCAAGCAATAGCAAGACCTGGCGTTCTTCATTTTGGCGTACATTTAATGCTAAAAATAGCGCCTTTAACATGTTAATAAGGGCTGTTTAAACTAAAATAATAGGTAAGTTAATTACAACCCTTATAAAATGCAATTAATTGAGGTTTAGTCTATTGATGTTGTATCAGTTTTGGCTTTTGGTAAAGCTAATTCTGAAGCATAGGCCGCATTCAAACCTTCAATTACTTCTTTAGTAATATCCATCCCTTCATTGGCGTAAAGCACATCACTACCCTGATTGAATTTTACTACCAGGTCAATTCCATTTTCCGAACTATATTCTTTCAGAAATGAAGTAACCCTTTTATAAAGTTCCTGATTCATTTTAGACTCTTCCCTCATCAATTGTTGGGAAAGGTTTTCCTGGTATACTCTTAAGTTTTGTTGTTTTTTCAAAAGGTCTTCTTCCAAGGCTTTAGCTTGGCCTATCGTTAAACTGTTCACTGTTCGTTGAAAGTCATTCACTTCGCGTTGTAAACCTTCCGCTCTTGTCTGATACTCTTTTTCCAGTTTCGCGCCCTTGTCCTGTAACTCAGCCTGTATTTTATCAAAGTAATCATAATTTACCAGAACAGAATCGGAATTAATGTACGCTACACTATAATCAATGGAGTCATTCTTTTGTGAACTGCTTTTTACAGTCTCGGGAGACGGTTTTGAAAAATGCAGGAAATATAGTGCACCTACAGCTAGCACTAGAACAATGTTTAATACAAGAGATATATTCTTCACAATACTTTCAGTTTAAATAAGCCGCAAAGTAAATGAAGAATAGTTTGATTTTCCAAATAGTATGAATTTAATGATTAAATCAACTAATCTTCATACGTGCTTTGGTCTGGCTGGTATGTGTAGTAATAGGTGGTTTTGTCCGAATTGGCTCCTTTCTCAGAATACGTGTAGTTAAACTCTACCGATGAATCGCTCTCCCTTACCTTTAGTGTATCACTAATAGAATGCTTTCTATAATAAACTGCACAGAAAACACCTGCTATAGCCCCCATTAAATGAGATTCCCACGAAATACCGGCCTTTGTAGGAACAATTCCTGCAGCGAATGATCCACCGTAAAGTAATAAAATTATAAATGACACAGCGAGAGTATTTCTATCTCGTTTAAAGAATCCGCTAAAAATGAGAAATGTAAGCAAGCCATACACCAAGCCACTTGCCCCGATGTGATAAGCATCCCGAGCGGCCATCCACACCCAAAAACCAGTCATAAGATAGATAAGGAGTATAACGTTGAAAGCAATTTTATTGTAGAAATAGAAAATTCCCACACCCAGTATAAGAATTGGAAATGTATTAGATATTAAGTGATAGATATCCCCATGAATGAGCGGGGCAAGAAAAATACCTATCGATCCCTGAGCTGTACGTGGTAAAATACCTAATGAACCAAAATCTAAATTAAGGCCAAGCTCTACCACTTTTACTGACCAAATTATTATAATGAAGGCAAGCGTATATTGAATACTCCTGCTAAATTTAATCCTATCCTCCTCATTTCGCTCCTTCATGTATGTTGCTTAGGCTAATTCTTCATCTTGTGTCTGAAACGAATAAAGTGTTTCGTCTAGTTCCAAGGTGTCTTCATTAAATCGCTTCACGAAATCTGAAATTGTATTTTTATCAATGGTTTCTCTATTCAGCCCAATATCTAAACCAATTCCAAAATCAATGTTTGGGTCCACTTCTACATGTTCTTTTACTTTTACTTCCTCTTCCTCTTCGATCTCCATTATAGCCTCAGCGATAAAAAGCCCTATTTCTTCCTCTAGATCGTCTAATGCTACTAAATCCCCATTTTCATCCTCACGGTATTTTATTTTCTTAAATTCCGGAAAATGACGTGCAGCTTTATGTTCAGCCACTTCGTAAACTTCGCTTAAATGATGAAGTCTGAGGGTATACATAACGGCATCATAAATAACCTCTTTGCCCTCATACATACCGACAAAAAAGAAATTACAGTACTCGTCTGAATTATCTTCTGAATCAGAAATAATAAAATTCTGATTCAGTTTTTTCATTTTATCTTGATACTCACTTATGACCTTTGGCTCAAATGCTTTATTAGAGGATAGCATACAACTGAATTTAATTTTTAAACGGAGAAATAATTTAAAATAAAATGCCGTTTAAAACAAATTCTATCAGTAGTTAAATGATTAAATTTCACTTTTTGGAAAAATCATCGAATATAGAATTGATTACGGCTAATATCACACTGAATAAAAGCGCCCACCAAAAATTATCTACATAAAATCCAGGGATGAAATAATCGGTAATTAGAATAATCAAAGCATTGATTACCAATAAAAAGAGACCAAGAGTTAATACAGTTATTGGGATTGTTAGAAGGATTAACACCGGCCTTACCAAAACATTTAAAATTGAAAGAATTGCAGCAACTAAAACTGCTGCTAAATAACCATCTACAGATACCCCGGGAAGTATGTATGAGGTTATAACAACTGCCAGACCTGAAATAAGAAGTTTAACTAGAAAATTCATTGAGTTATAAAGTTTAATTGTACCACTTTGAATACATAGGATAATTTTTAGCTGTACGCTCGATCACTTCATGCATTTTATCACTTGTTTCTTTCACTTTAACACCGGGCACTCCGGCCATTATTGAATTAGATTCAACTATTGTTCCAGGGAGAATAATAGCGCCAGCAGCAATCACAGACCCCTTACCTATTACCGCATCGTCCATAATTATTGCTCCCATACCAACCAAAACGTTATCTTCAATAGTACACCCATGCACAATAGCCCCATGCGCTATTGAAACCTTATTGCCAATCACGGTTTTAGCCTTTTGATAAGTACAATGAATAATAGCGCCATCTTGGATATTGGTGTCATCGCCAATGGTAATGGAGTGTACATCGCCTCTTATAACTGTATTAAACCAAACAGTGCATCTATCTCCCATCGTAACATCACCCACAATTGTACAATTGTCAGCCAAAAAGCAATCATTACCAAAACGGGGCTCATATCCCCTTACAGATTTAATCAACGGCATAAATGATAATTAACTATTTACTGGTAGTTTTGTTAAAGGTTAAATTTATGACGTATACTAAGAAAACCAACTAATCTTAACTAATTATGAAAACAAATATTTATTTAAACATTATTACTCTTGTAGCAATGAGTCTACTCATTTCATGTAATCCAAAGTCAGAAGGAACTGATGCAGAAGTATCGGAAGCAAAGCAAGTAGAAGATGTGTCAACGGCTCAGGAATATGCTATCAATACGGAACAAAGCGTAGTTAACTGGATTGGCAGCAAGCCTACCGGAAAACATAATGGCACAATTCCCATCTCCAATGGAAGTATCGCCATTGCAGATGATGCAATTGTTGGTGGATCAATTGATATGAACATTTCTGAAATAACCAACAACGATTTGGCAGATAGCCCTGAAATGCAGGCCAAACTTGTGGGTCATTTAAAATCGGCAGATTTTTTTGATGCAGAGAACCATCCGAGTGCCAATTTTACAATAACTTCAGTTGAGCCCTATACTTCTCAAGATTCAGTTAAAGTTAAAAAGGAGTTCGAAAGTGAATACAAGCCAGCTTCGGCAAAAGAACACAGAGTTGAGTCACCAACTCATAAGATTACAGGGAACCTAACTATGAGAGGAAAAACACTTAGTGTTTCCTTTCCGGCTAATGTTAAGTTAACTGATGGACAGATCATGGCAAAAGCTAAATTTAATATCGACAGAACACTTTGGGGATTGCAGTATGGAGATGAGGCTGATGTGGTTGATAAAGCTAAAGATAAATTTATTTACAATACTGTAAATGTTGGATTTGAAGTAGTAGCAGATGCACCTGCAATGTAATTCAAGTTTAAAGATAAATGTGAAAGGGAAATGAATTCATTTCCCTTTTTTTGTACCCAATGAAAAGTAGCATAGAATTACAACTTTCTAATGTTCAACAAAAAGTACTTATAAACAAAGCTTTGGCCTGGGCTTTAAACTTCGACTACTTTACTTACTTCAACCCAAATAATTACACATTTCCTAACGAACCCTTTGAGCACATGCTACTTGTAGGTAATTCTAAAATAGAAGCTCCTGCAGGCTCAACTTTTGATTTTTTGCACAAGCATCTTCAAAAAGAGCAACTTCTTGCAGGCCATTTTTCCTATGACTTAAAAAATGAAATTGAAACTTTAGTAAGCAATAACAAAAGCATCATATCATCTGAAAATGCTTCATTCTTTACTGCCTCTACAGCCATATACCTGAATGGTCAAACTATTCGAATCGAGTCAGAAAAGAATCCTAATGAAGTTCTAAACCAAATAGAACTGACTATTGCCGATAAATATCAACAGGATTCGATCAATTTTGAATCATTGGTGTCGAAAGACGAATACTTGCGAACTGCAAATCGATTAATTGAGCATATCATTGAAGGCGATATCTATGAAATAAATTATTGCATCCCTTTTATTGCAAGAAATTGCCAATTAAATCCCACAGCGATATATCAGTTGCTATGTGAAAAATACCCTTCTCCCTTTTCGGTGTTATACAAGAACAATAACCAATTTATTATCAGCGGAAGCCCTGAACGTTTTTTAAAGAGAGAGGGCGACAAGCTTATCTCTCAACCAATTAAAGGCACTTCAAAACGAGGTAAAACCAAAGAAGAAGACCTTCAACTAAAGACAAAGCTTAGATCAAATGAAAAAGAACTGGCGGAAAATATGATGATCGTAGATTTAGTTCGAAATGACTTAGCTAAAAGTTGCAAACCAGGAAGCGTTAAAGTTGAAGAAATGTTTGGTATATACACTTTCCCGCTCTGGCATCAGATGATTTCTACCGTTACCGGTGACTTAAAACATGAGGTGAATGCTTGCGAGGCAATAAAAAATGCATTTCCTATGGGAAGCATGACAGGTGCACCCAAAATTAAAGTAATGGAATTGATAGAAAAGTATGAAATCACAAAAAGAGGTATCTATTCTGGTGCCATTGGTTATTTTAAGCCTAATGGTGACTTTGATTTTAATGTTGTGATAAGGAGCTTAATCTATGATCAGAGTACAACGACTTGCACTTTTCATGTTGGCAGCGCAATTACATTTGACTCTGACCCTGAGGCTGAATATGAGGAATGCCTATTGAAGGCAAAAACCCTTACTTCTCTTTTTTAAAATTTAAACTGCCATAATGTCACTTTCAATATCTAATCATTAACTTTGCATCCGCAAAAGGAAAAAGATGGAGAAATTAATTAACGACATACAAATTCTAGATGGAACAGAGGCTGAAGCATGCGAAACAGTAAGAGTTTCTAAGAAAACAAATACTGGAAAAGACAGAAAGTTATATATAGAGAGTTATGGCTGTCAAATGAATTTTTCTGACAGCGAGATCGTCTCTTCGATCATGTCAGAAAATGGCTTTGACACCACCTCTGATTTTGAAGATGCCGATGTAATTTTCCTTAATACATGTTCCATTAGAGAGAAAGCTGAGCAAACAGTTAGAATGCGATTATCGCAATTTAATGGGGCTAAAAGAAAGAAGCCAGAATTAATGATTGGTGTTCTGGGGTGCATGGCTGAGCGTTTAAAAACCAAGTTACTTGAAGAAGAGAAAATTGTTGATCTGGTAGTTGGCCCAGATGCATATAGAGACCTACCAAACCTTGTTAGTGAAGTGGATGAAGGTCAAAAAGCAGTGAACACATTCCTATCAAGGGAAGAAACTTATGCAGACATAACACCAGTCAGACTGAACTCAAATGGCGTTACGGCATTCATTTCAATCATGCGCGGTTGTGATAACATGTGTTCATTCTGCGTTGTGCCATTCACCAGAGGAAGAGAAAGAAGCAGAGACCCCTACTCCATTGTAAAAGAGGCGCAGGATTTATTTAACAAAGGATACCGAGAAGTTACTTTGCTTGGCCAAAATGTAGACTCTTATAAATGGTCTCCAGAAGTGAACAATAAGGCAAGATTGGAAAGGTCCGAAGTAAGCGAAATTGTAAACTTTGCCAACTTATTGGAGATGGTTGCGAAGGTGCATCCGGATTTGCGCGTAAGGTTTTCCACCTCTCACCCTAAAGATATTACTGATGAGGTGCTACATACAATGAAAAAGTATGAAAACATCTGCAAATGCATTCATCTGCCTGTACAGAGTGGTAATACGAGAGTTCTTGAATTAATGAACAGAACTTATACTCGTGATTGGTATATAAACAGAGTAGATGCCATTCGCTCTATTCTTGGTGAAGATTGCGGCATAACTTCTGATATGATCACTGGGTTTTGTACTGAAACAGAAGAAGAGCATAAAGACACACTTACGTTGATGGATTATGTGAAATATGATTTCTCCTACATGTTCTTCTACAGTGAACGACCTGGCACGCTAGCCGAAAAGAAATATAAAGATGACATACCTCTAGACGTAAAGAAGAGACGGTTAAGCGAAGTAATTGCTAAGCAAAAAGAAACTTCTTTAGTACGAAATAAAAGAGATATTGGTAAAGTACACAAAGTTCTGATAGAAGGAAGATCGAAAAAGTCAGCTGAGCAATTACAAGGTAGAAATACGGCAAACAAAGTTGTAATTTTTGATAATGAAGGACAGCAAAAAGGGCAATATGTAAATGTGCTTGTAGATGATTGTAGTGCTGGAACGTTATTTGGTAAAATCACCGAGAGAGAAAACGATCTATGAACGAAGCTGAATTAAGAAGTGTCAAACAGCGCTTTGGCATAATAGGAAACTCTGATTTATTAAACCATGCCATTGCGGTGGCAATGCAGGTAGCTCCCACGGATATGTCTGTTTTAATTACGGGTGAGAGTGGAAGTGGTAAAGAGTCTTTCAGTAAGATTATTCATCACCTCAGTCCAAGAAAGCACAGCCAATTCATTGCCATTAATTGTGGTTCTATTCCTGAAGGAACAATTGATTCAGAGCTTTTTGGGCATGAAAAGGGATCTTTTACTGGTGCACATGAAGCTCGCAAAGGATATTTTGAAGTGACGAATGGAGGCACCATATTTCTTGATGAGATTGGTGAGATGCCATTAGCTACTCAGGCTCGCTTACTCCGTGTTTTGGAAAATGGAGAATTCATTAAAGTTGGTTCTTCTAAAGTACAGAAAACGGATGTACGAGTGGTGGCAGCCACTAACGTTAACCTGCTTAAAAATGTAGACAGCGGCAAGTTTAGAGAGGACTTGTACTACCGGTTAAGTACAGTGCCTATTTATGTGCCACCACTGCGTGAACGTGGAAATGATATCGACTTATTATTTCGAAAATTTGCGTCTGATTTTTCAGAGCGGTATCGAGTTAAGCCAATAACCCTTACAGAAGATGCCAAAAAAGTATTGCTGAGATATCGTTTCCCCGGCAATATCAGGCAATTAAAAAATATTGTTGAACAAATTTCAGTATTATCCACTGAAGATAAAACCATAACAGCTGATCAGCTATCGCATTATCTCCCTAGTCAAAACAGCTCTTTACCTGCGCTATATAACAGTAAGGATAAGGAAAGTTTATCTGAGCGGGACTTATTATATAAGGTGCTCTTTGATATGAAGAAAGATATGAATGAATTAAAAAAATTCGTTCTGGACGTAATGCAAGATGACTCACCAAAGAAAGATATATTAAAAGATCACAGTAGCTTATTTGAAAATATTGATAATGCCAGCAGCTCAGAACCTACCAGGGCTGATGAGCCTGTTTTGCTAAATATAACTTCAGGCAATTCAGACTCATCCAGTGATTATGAAGATGATGACACTCATGATATTGAGGACATCACTCACGAAATGGAAGAAGAAGAGTCTCTTTCTTTGGAAAAAAAGGAAAAAGAGTTAATTATTAAGGCGTTAGCGAAAAATAAAAATAAACGTAAGTATGCTGCACAAGATTTGGGCATCTCTGAACGTACGCTTTACAGAAAAATAAAACAATATGAACTTGAAGATCTGTAAAGCACTGTTTGGTTTAGGCTCGCTCTTGCTGATACTGAAATTATCAGGATGTGGCGTATATTCATTTACAGGTGTGGCAATTACTGCGGAAACACTAACAATTGAAACGTTTTATAATGAGGCGGAAGGCGGCCCCCCTGATCTTGCTCAAACTTTTACCAATAAGCTGCGAGATTATTATCTGCAGAACACCAATCTAACCCTGGTAAAAAATGATGGTGAACTTCAATTAGAAGGTGTTGTATCCGGCTATAAGCTTTCCCCCGTAGCCCCAACGGCTGCTGGTGGTAACAATGTGGGGCTTTCAGATTTAACAAGACTAACAATAACTGTATCAGCAACTTACACTAATACAGAGGATGATACTTTTAATTTTGAAAACAAAAGATTCTCATTTTATTCCGATTTTGATAGTAATCAAAATCTTACTGTAATTGAAAACAGGCTCATTGAGGAAATATATGACCAGATTATTTTGGACATATTCAATGCTTCGGTTGCCAATTGGTGAAAATTGATATATTTTTACTTACTTACGTTAGTCATAAACCCTTCTTCTTTTGAATAAACAGAAGTTTAATAATGTAGTTGCAGAACCGGAAAGTATAACACTTTCTGATGCAAAGGATTTGTCGTCATTGGCTAAAACATATCCATACAGTCAAATTATTCATGCATTAGTTGCTAAGGGTTATTCTGGCAGGAATGAAAAGCAATATAAAACTGCAGTAGCCACAGCTGCCATGTATGCCACTGACAGGCAAGTACTCAAAGAACTAGTCGTTAAAAGAAAACCTACAGCTCCAGTAGAGCTTAAGCCTGCTCCGCAGCAAGAAAAACTAAAAGAAAATACTAAAGAGAATACAGCCAAAAGAAAAGTAGATATAGATGTATCTTCTTTCAATACAGACTCAGAACTGCTAAGAAATAATTTATGGAGCGATCTCGAACTACTTAAAGCCAGTAAGGCCAGTTATTTAGAGCACTTCAAAGATATTGACGATACAAAATCTACTTCAAAAACCAGTAAAGCAGCAAGTACAGGTAACAAGGCAAAAAAATCAAATCCAAAGACTGCAACGGCTAAAAACGTAAAAACAGAAAGTAAGAATAAGCCAGCGCCTGATGCAAAAACGTCAAGTAAAAAGAAAATAGCTACTGCTAAAAAAACGACAGCCACAACGCGAAAAACTGCAGTTACAAAGCCTGCTGCGAAGGCTAAAAGTACAAAAAAAGAGCCTGGGAAAGGAACTAGTGCAACAAAAACAACTTCAAGCGTTGATAATAAAAAAGATAATCCAACGAAAGAGACAACAAAAAAGAAATCTGTTAGTAGTGTAAAAAAAAAGGATGAAAAACCGTCCCTTGCGAAAACCTCAATTAAAGAACAAATAAAAATTATCGATTCCTTTATAGATAAAGAGCCAAGTATTAGCTCAAAACCAGTTAAAACTGTTACAGGTGATCAGAAAGATCTTTCTGAAAAGAGCACAAGCTTTGGTGACGACCTGTTATCAGAAAATTTAGCCCAGATATTGGTAGAACAGGGTAAGACTCAAAAGGCAATTGATATGTACAAAAAATTAATTTGGAAATTTCCCCAAAAAAAGACTTACTTTGCAGCTCGAATAGAAGAATTGACAAAATAATATACTAAATGTTGACATTAATTTTAAGCTTAATTTTACTTGCTTGTGTGCTATTGATCTTAGTGATACTTGCTCAAAATTCAAAAGGTGGGGGATTATCTAGTCAGTTTGGCGGATCGGGTGCAAGTAATATGATTGGCGTTAAAAAAACAGGTGACCTGTTAGAGAAGTTAACCTGGGGGTTCATTATTGCAATTTTTGTACTTTCTATTGGTACAAACCTTTATACATCAACAGGAGAATCATCTACTGACCAGTTTATTGACAGAGCTCAAGAACAACAAGGTGGAACACCTGCTTTGGATTTAGGTGGTGTTGAGGAAGAATCTACCAATGATTCTGGCGAAGAGGAAGCTATAGACCTAGGTGATTTAGAAAGTGAAGATTCAGAAGGAGGAGAATAATCAACCTTGATATAAATTATTAAAAGGCTCGCTTTGCGAGCCTTTTTCGTTTAATGAGCGCTTACGTACCTAACTAGAAGTCGCTTCGCAATGGGTACTAACGTTGGAGTAGAAGGCACCACTACCCTAGACTCGATCAAGAATGTTGCAGGGTTTGGCAGGTCAACAAATCGTTTTATTAAGCTTGCTTTAACTGACTCATACGTCTCCCCTATTCTCCTTGTTACTTTATCAATTAAAGTCATATGTATACCTCTAAATTTCTCTTGTGCTTGTTCAAACATTGTAAGTTGGTATCTAAATACTTCTGTTTCAGAAACGGAATGATTGTTTAAAAACAGATAGCCTTCATCCAGGTAAAGTGGAACCAAACCAATGGGTGAAAACTCACAGTTTTCTTCTACAAATTCATAAATCTCTTTACCTTCTTCTATGGAGCCTTTTAGCTTGGGAATGGAATAATTAACAATATCATCAATTTCTTTGAGTGTATCGTTCTTGCTTACTAACTCCTGATAAATCAATGTTAGTGTTTCTTTATCGATCCCTTTAAGTTCTTTGGGAAATCTTTTATGCATATCTTCCTGCCCACTTTTTAGGTCAATCAGATTTTGATAATGCATTACTAACTCTGCCATGGAAGGGTATAATTCTACTCTGTTAAAGGCTGCCTGAACATGCTTGAGATAGGCGAGCAAAACATATTTTTTGTATTCGAAATCTATTAAACCGTCAGTTATCCAATCATTTTTAAGCTTTTCCATATCGCTACGATTCATGTATTAGTATAAAAAGATACATCAATTCAAATTACAGATCAATACTATTGACAATATGACAGTGAGAAACTCAAGTAATTCTGTCATTTAATACACGTAAGTGTCTTCTTAACCTTCGAATTCATGCAAAAATGTCTTCTTTTAGAACATGCAGCCGATTGGCATAAAAACTGATAATGAATGCTCTGTAAACAAGTAAAAGTTTAAACATAATTTTATAAAAAAATGTCAAAAGTAAACATCAAACCTCTTGCAGACAGAGTTCTTGTGGAAGCTGCTGCTGCTGAAGAAAAAACAGCATCAGGTATAATTATTCCTGACACTGCTAAAGAAAAACCTCAGAAAGGTAAAGTGATAGCAGTTGGTAACGGTAAGAAAGATGAGCCACTAACTGTAAAGGCTGGTGATTCTGTACTTTATGGCAAATATGCTGGTACTGAAATCACTGTAGATGGTAAAGAGTATCTTATTATGAGAGAATCTGACATCTTCGCGATCGTTTAATTTATTTATTAATCAAAACTTAAAAACTGAAATAAAATGGCTAAAGAAATATCATTTGATACTTCAGCAAGAGATCAACTAAAAAAAGGTGTTGATAAACTAGCTGATGCAGTAAAAGTAACCTTAGGACCTAAGGGAAGAAATGTAATTTTAGATAAGAAATTCGGTGCTCCTACTGTAACTAAAGATGGTGTATCTGTTGCTAAAGATATAGAATTAGAAAATGCAGTAGAAAACATGGGAGCTCAACTTGTAAAAGAAGTTGCTTCTAAAACTGCAGATGATGCTGGTGACGGTACAACTACAGCAACTGTTCTAGCTCAGTCTATATTTGCTCACGGAATTAAAAACGTAGCTGCTGGTGCTAACCCGATGGACCTTAAAAGAGGTATCGATAAAGCAGTTGCAGCTGTTGTTGCTGACTTGAAAAAACAGTCAAAAACAATCAAAAATTCTAATGAAATTGCTCAGGTGGGTACTATCTCTGCAAACAACGATAGCGAAATCGGTCAAATGATCGCTGATGCTATGGATAAAGTTGGTAAAGATGGTGTGATCACAGTTGAAGAAGCTAAAGGAACAGAAACTGAAGTTAAAACTGTAGAAGGTATGCAGTTTGACAGAGGTTACTTATCTCCTTACTTCGTAACCAATGCAGATAAGATGGAAGCTGAATTAGATAACCCTTACATCTTGATCTACGACAAGAAAATTTCTTCAATGAAAGAATTGCTTCCAATCCTTGAAGCAACAGCACAAACTGGCAAACCATTATTAATTATTTCTGAGGATGTTGATGGTGAAGCTCTTGCTACTCTAGTTGTGAACAAAATTAGAGGTTCTCTAAAAATTGCTGCTGTAAAAGCTCCAGGATTTGGAGACAGAAGAAAAGCAATGCTTGAGGATATCGCAATCCTAACTGGTGGTACTGTAATTTCTGAAGAGAGAGGTTACAAATTAGAGAACGCTACTCTTGATTACTTAGGTACTGCTGAGAAAATAAACATTGATAAAGATAACACCACAATAGTAAATGGTGCCGGTAAAAAAGCTGACATCACTGCAAGAGTGAATCAAATCAAACAACAAATAGAAAACACTACTTCTGACTACGATAAAGAAAAGTTACAAGAGAGACTTGCTAAGCTTTCTGGTGGTGTGGCTATCCTTTACATAGGAGCCGCTACTGAAGTAGAAATGAAAGAGAAAAAAGATAGAGTTGATGATGCGTTACACGCTACAAGAGCTGCCGTACAAGAAGGTGTAGTTGCTGGTGGTGGTGTTGCACTTATCAGAGCTATTGATGCATTAGCGAAATTAGAGGGTGAAAATGAGGATCAAAATACTGGTATCAATATCGTAAGATTGGCATTAGAGTCTCCATTGAGAACAATTGTTGAGAATGCTGGTATGGAGGGATCTGTTGTAATCCAGAAAGTGAGAGAAGGTAAGAAAGACTTTGGTTTCAATGCTAGAAACAATACATACGAAAATATGATTGCTTCTGGTGTTATCGATCCAACTAAAGTAACTAGAATGGCATTAGAAAATGCTGCTTCTATCGCTGGATTGTTATTAACGACTGAAGCCGTTGTTTCTGACATAAAGGAAGATGAGCCAGCCCCGGCAATGCCAGGTGGCGGTGGAATGCCCGGAATGATGTAATTCCTATGGCTCCTGAAACGAAAAACCCTGACGAGATTGTCAGGGTTTTTTATTATCCATACTGTCTAAGTGCTATGTCATTTAGCCACTACCAGCTCTAATGGCACTTTAATAATCTTTTTAAAATCTTCTCCTGACTCCATCATATCTTCCTCTTCCTCTTCATAGTGCCAGAGGATTTTTACATCAGACTTCTCCAATGTCTTTTCAAGCTTTCTAAATATCTCAACCAGACACTTAGATGAACTTGTGTTAAAGTATTCTAAGTTGATAGTCATTCTAGTTTTAGTACTCGGAGCTGTAACATATTGATCTAACCACTCCATTAAAGGCCTATAAAACTCAATTGAATTTTCAGGGATAGACCGGCCTGATATTTCGAAATCACCAGATTCTGAGTTAAAATATAATCTTGGCGTTTTAGGTGTTGGTGTTAATGTGTAATTATCCATTTAACAAATTATTATTTCACTTATATTTTAACATCTAATTCTAACGTAAAAAAAACATGCTCGTCATCTACATCCACAAACTCTGAGGTCAATTCACCTGATGAACGTTTTGCCATATCTATAAAACCTAATCCAGCTCCCCCACTTTTAGATTCACCTCCAATATCTAATACTCC
>NZ_JAVJUY010000193.1:0-5467 GCF_040220315.1 Fulvivirga sp. | reverse complement strand
ATCCGGACTCATGGTAAGCGCCAATTGATACATAGCCTCTCTCCAGCTCCAAAAATCGTCCGCTTCATTACCGGGCTTATGCTTCTCTGCCAATCCTGCCATAGCATATTGAAAAGCATGTGAATGTGCATTTTGAAAACCCGGGACAGCAAAACCATTTACTATTTCTGCTCCCTCTGAATTTGTATCAATTGACGTAATCAACCCTTGCTGATCCACCGAAACAACAACATTATCATGCCAGCCGTCATTTTGTAATAAGGCTTTGAATCGATATTTTTTCATGATCAAGGTGCCGTATTAATTAATTCTTCAAAAACCTTGTGTAACGACTCACGCATCTTGCTAGCTCTCGGCTTATGATATTCGCGCTCGCTATCATCCATATAATTTACTTTCGTCATTTCTAACTGCAAAGCATGCTGATTATCAGATGGTTTACCAAAATATCTAGTAAGATGTCCCCCTTTAAATGGATCATTATAATTAACTTGATGACCTCGATTTTCTAATGTTTTGAGCGTCATCTCTGATAGATTTTTTGAGGCAGTAGCACTTTCATTATCACCTAAAATCAGAGAAGGGAATTCTTCCTTTCTTATTAATGGCACATATTTTCTTATAGAATGCGCATCCCAGAAAATAATATAACCGAATTCTTCTTTTAGGCTATCTATTAGCTCTTGAATTTTATGATAATACGGCCAATAGTAATTCTCCAATCTACTTTTAACTTCCCGCTCATCCGGCTGCTTACCTTTTTGATAAATTTCATCACCGGCAAAACTCTTAGTCGGGCAGAGTTCAGTAATAATTCTTCCATCATTATACAAAGGTTGGCTATCCGGGTTTCGGTTTAAATCAATCACCCAACGACTATATTTTGCGGTGATCATAGTAATGCCCATCTCTGGTGCAAAATCATATAGTTGATGAATAAACCAATCCGTGTCGTCTGGTGCGGCTATTAGTTCTTGATTATAATCCTCTTTTAGCTCGTCAGGAAATCGTACTCCAGAATGTGGAGAGGATACTATAATTGGCACTCTTTGACCAATAGGTTGTAAAATGTTGTACTGCTCTATTTGCATTTAGACAGTGCTTCTTCTAGTTTTTGTCTTTGACTTTCTGCCTCTGCAAGTGCTTGAGCGGCATATTCTTGTTGTTTCCTTGCCTCTTCTTGTGCTTTTAATGCAATTAATTGTTGTTCTTCAGCCATTCTCTCGGCCTCAGTTACCTTTAAATTTGCATATATAAAGAATGTGGTTGAAATAGTACTTATTAATACAAGTACAGTAATTAATATATTCTTACCCATTATATTTCATTTTAAGTTTTACTATTCGATGATACGATTCATTAATTCGCTCTTCTGAGATTACGCCATTCTTCACCATTTTTTTTATCAAATTATGGACGGTGTCCACTGTTCTATTTTCACTTCCTTGAATGTTATTAGAAAACATAAGCACATCTACACCTGCCAAAATAGAAAGCTTTAATGCCTTCTCCAATCCATAATATTTTGTGATTGCATGCATCTGCATATCATCTGAAAAAACAACGCCATGATAGTTAAGGTCTTTCCTCAACAAACCGTTGATCATTTTTGTAGATAGGGTGCTGGGCAAACCTTCTTTGTCTAATTTCTTATTTACGATATGAGCAGACATCACAGCATCCACTTGATTACTATTGATGAGCCTAATATATGGAACAAGCTCCTCTTTTGACCAGAAGTTAGTTACATCAGTTACACCGTAGTGAGAATCAGCCATTGAACTTCCGTGACCAGGGAAATGCTTTAGAACGCTTATTATCCCAAACTCACGCATTGCATTCACAACTTCCTGTGCATGGAGTGCGACACTATCGGGATTCTTTGAATACGCTCTTCCGTTTTTGGCAATTACTGGATTTCCATCAATTCTAATATCAACAACTGGAGCAAAATTTACATTAATACCGAGGCCTGCTAGCGTGGCAGCAGTAATTTCAGCGTAAAACTTTGTTGAGTCTGGATTGCCCGTATTTCCTAAATATTCGGCTGTTACTGATTTCGGGAAACTATACTTTTCCTTTAGCCTATTCACTAATCCGCCTTCTTGATCGATGGCTATAAAAAGAGGAACTGGCGCATTACCACCAAGGTTAGATGTAAACTTCTTTAGATTCACAAAAGAATTTGAAGCAGATATATTCTTTTCAAACAATATCACTCCTCCTACTCTTCCCTTTTCAATATCTACTATCACTGAGGGGTTGTCAGAAATCGATGTTCCACTCACGCCTACAATCAGCATTTGTCCGATCTTAAAATCCAAGCTATCAAATTTCTGCGCAGAGGAAAGAGATACAACTAGCATTAATAGACCACTTAAAATTCCTTTCATTTCAATTATTTAAGTAAATATCATACAACAACCCTTCCATTTTTCTTTTTACAGGTAATGAGTTGGTTGTGTAATTGTTGTTCATAAAACTAAATATAAAAACCTTGCCCTTTTTTGTTAATAGGTAGCCACTTAGATTATGATGTTTCGTCATAGTACCTGTTTTAGCGAATACATAAGGACTTTCTGCCAAGTAATAATTTTCAAGTGTTCCGGATTCTCCTCCGGCTGGAAAATACTCAACTATAGATTCACCATACTTTTGGTACATATTGGTTAGTAGCCACACTAGCGATCTGGGCGTGATTGCGTTATATCGAGAAAGGCCTGAGCCATCTATCCATTTAGGCTCGTCTGGTATTCCCTCAAGTAACTCAGATTTAATTTTCTCAATGGCTATGGAAGATTTTAATGTGTCTGTTTTTATTCCAGCAATAACAAGTAATAATTGCTCGGCAATCATATTATTACTTTCCTGCATCATTGTTTTTAGTAACTGATCAGTATTTGAATGATATAATGTGTTCACATCATCGGGTATATTCACTTCGATTGATGTTACTTTCCGCTTTAATGTATCATACAAAAGATCAGCTGTTAAAACCCCGGAAGTGCCAAATGCAAAATCCTCCTCATAATCATCCAGGCCAGGATTATAATTGAAATTATTGGAACCTAAGAGTCGTTTACATTTTGTTTTGACGAGTGAATCCCCTTGTATAATAAATCCTTCAAAAAACCTAGGTATTACTTCTAGTTGTGATGTTTTTTTGATCTTGAATGTATTTCCATACATCGGTAAAGATGATTTCTCAGCGGACCAACTAAACTCCAGATCTTCCCATGCCCAGCCCGGTCCGTATTTGTCGTCCATAAAATTAGTGGAAGAAAAATATAACTGTTTTTTACTCTGAGTGAGAAATTCATACGCCTCTAATGATGGAGATTCCTGATATAAAAAAGATGGATCGCCTGTTCCCCAAAAGATAAGCGAATCGCCAATCTCTTTATAATAAAGGGCAGGAATAGAATCTCCTAAAAACTTAAGTGAGGCATAAAAAGTTAAAATTTTGGTGTTAGAGGCAGGAGTAAAATACTTGTCTGACTTATAGTCTATGAATGTTTTATTGGAAGAAGGGTCTACTATCAAAAATCCTGTGTGATCGTGAAATTCATCTTCCATGGCAATAATGCTCCTTTCAATTTTAGAAACTGAACATGAGCAGAGCACAAAAAACAAAATTGCCCGAATGAAATTCATTCGGGCAATTTAAGAAGTCGCCTTCAATTAAGAAAAATATCGCTCATTAAGGATCTTTCTATGATGCGTTTCATGACCAACAATTATAAACCCAAGTGCAATTACTGACATTTGAGAACCATTAGCATTGCCAACCCTTTTGAGCATTTCTTCATTAAAACTTCCAAAAAGATCGATGGTGGATGCACGAACATTATTATATTCCTCTATTAACTTATACAGCTTTCTGTTTTCTGCGTTTGCCTCCACGGCCCAATCGTTTTGTTCAAAGCCGGGCAATTGCGTCTTATCATTTCTGGAAAATCTCAAGGCTCTGTATGCAAACACACGTTCAGCATCAATCATATGAGCTACAACTTCTCTAATCGACCATTTCCCCTCTGCATAACGGTATCCCGCAGACTTTTCGGGAATTGATTTTAGCAAGTCGATGGTTTCATTTCCACTATTAATTAATGCTGGTATTAAATCATCATAACCAACAGCGTTCACATATTTCTGATAGAACTCAGGAATTTCGCTTAAAGATGGTTTAGACATAGTTTGTTCTTAGGATGCCCACTTTATTGTACAGCCAATAGCCTTAGTTTTTGTTGTCTCTGGGTTTTTGCCATCTAAAAGTGCATCAACTGCATCCTGAACATATTTTTTGTCAGCAGCAGCTGCATCTCTTGTATTGTTATCTATGGCACCAATGTATTTTAAAACCAGTTTGTCATCTTCTTTTTTAATCACAAATACATGCGGTGTGTTGGTAGCGCCAAAAGCTTTTGCTACTGATTGATCTTCATCATATAAGTAAGCGTGTTTGTATTCATTTTCATCAGCATATTCTACCATCTTTTCAAAAGTATCACCTGGAGATTTTTCTGGATCATTTGAATTAACTGCCACTACAGGATACCCCTTTGGCGAATACATAGCATCTAATTCTTTAATTCGCTCTAAATAGGCCTTTGAATATGGGCAGGTATTACAATCAAATATGACAATTGCCCCATTATCGCCATATTCTGACAAAGTAATTTCTTTGCCATTCACATTCTTAAGTGTAAAGTCCTCTACTACCGAACCTAATTCGTAGCCAGCTTTTGGTGCTCCCGCAAAAAACAACACCAACATTGATACAAGTAATAATTTAGAATTCATGATTTATATTAGTTAGGATTAAAGTAATTCTTCTATCAGGCTTTCTAATTCACCCTCTTTAAGTTCTTTCTCAACAAATTTTCTTTCCCCAGTAACAGGATTAACAATAACAGTGGCTGGTATTGCACCAGACCATCGTTTGTCTACTTTGTCAATCCATGAGTTGTAATCTACATTATTGATTAAATAAATGTTAGATTTCAGTTGCTTTCGCTCAACAAACTTCTCAACTTTTTCCAGGTCTTCCACAAAGTCTACCGTTACCAATTGAATATCTACTTTGCTTTTCATACTCTCACCCACCTGCTCTATAAAAGGCAACTCTTTAATACATGGCCCACACCAAGTAGCCCAAAAATTAATGACCTGAACCTTTTCTTTTTCGGAGTTTACTAACTGTACTAGCTCATCTACTTCAATAACATTTACTTGCTGTGAAAAAGTGAATGTAGAGGAGATTAGAATGAAAAGTATAAAAAGATATTTCATGATATAAGACAAACGTAAGAGTGCTAAATAAGTTTTTAGATAAATTTCATAATTGCACTATTTCAAGAATATCAAAATAGGCTATTTTTCAATTGTTTTTCTTTAACAAGCTGGCAAAATAATTAGGAAAAAATTCCTTAACAATTAATTAACCTAACGGAAAGCATATTTTAGG
>NZ_JAVJUY010000192.1:0-29259 GCF_040220315.1 Fulvivirga sp. | reverse complement strand
GCTGAATATTTGGCGAAGAAAATCATTAATGACATCAAAGAAATAATTAGTAACAAAGCCTAGGCTTATGAAGGTATATCTGGATAATGCAGCTACTACACCCCTCGATCTGGAGGTTTTCGAGGCAATGAAGCCATTTTTAATGGAGAACTTCGGAAATCCCAGCAGCACACATTCACATGGAAGACAAGTACGTTCTGCGATTGAGTCGGCCAGAAAAACCGTAGCAGAGTTATTACATGCTTCCACCAGCGAAATTTTCTTTACATCTGGTGGAACAGAGGCGGATAATACCTTAATCTGCAGTAGCATATCTTCCTACAACCTCACCCATGCCATCACTTCTAAAATTGAGCATCATGCCGTGCTACATACTTTAGAAAATTTAGAAGCTACTGGCAAGATTAAACTCAGCTATGTTAATTTAGATGAGAAGGGCAATGTTGATTTTGCTCATTTAGATGAACTGTTGACTACTAATGAAAGAAGCCTGGTTTCGCTGATGCACGCGAATAATGAAATAGGCAACCTGATAGATCTTAATGCTGTTGGTGAAATTTGCCAAAAACATAATGCCATTTTTCATTCGGATACCGTGCAAACAATGGGGCATTATGCGCATGATTTGAGTAGCCTCAATGTGCAATGTGTTACTGGTGCCGCCCATAAATTTCATGGGCCAAAGGGTGCAGGTTTTATGTACATTGATAAAAGCACTAAAATCGCTCCGTTCATTCATGGAGGTGCACAGGAGCGTAATATGCGTGGTGGAACAGAAAATGTCTATGGCATCATTGGTACGGCCAAGGCATTGGAAATTGCTTATAGAGAAATGGCTGAACACCAGAATTTTATTCAGGGCTTGAAAGATAGAATGATTCAAAATCTGAGAAGCTCTATTGAAGGAGTGTCTTTTAATGGAGAATCTGCGAATCCTGAAAAAAGCCTTTATACTGTCTTAAACGTATGCCTCCCAGAATCGCAGGATAATGACATGTTGTTGTTTACTCTGGATATTAATGGCATTTCAGCTTCTGGGGGCAGTGCTTGTTCAAGTGGCGCGACAACAGGCTCGCACGTATTGGCCGGTATTAAGGCCAATCCAAATAGAGGGGCGGTAAGGTTCTCATTCAGTAAGTACAATACAGCTGAGGAGATTGATTATGCCAGTGAGAAGATTGCTGAGTTTTATAAGCAGGAGGCTTTAAAATAAGCTATCCCTGAACCAACTCCTTCAAACACTTAATCCAAAGTGGGTGCTCGTTCAGACTTTCCACCAGTTGAACTTTCTCACCGCCATGCTCCTCAAAAATTTCCTGGTACTCATCACCAATTTCAATGATGGTTTCCAGGCAGTCGGCAGTAAATGCTGGTGAGAACACTAATAATTTCTTAGCTCCTTTTTTGCCCCATTCCTCCACTACTTTATCGGAGAAGGGAGTTAACCATTTTTTATCTAATCGCGACTGAAAACAAACTGTATAGCGGTCTTCTGGAATTCCCAACTTTTGTACTAAAAGTCGTGTGGTGGCATAGCATGTGGCCTTGTAGCAATACTGGTTTTCTTCAGTAATCTCATGCTCACAGTCTCTATCAGTACACAGGCCTGTAGCATACACTTTGTCCACGTGCCTGTCGGGTACACCATGATACGAGAACAAAATATGATCGTACTCATCAAAGTTATATTTGGAGGCTCTATCAGCAATGGCTGCAATAAAATCTGGGTGATCATAGTATTGGCCTGCAAACTGAATTTCAGGAATTACCCACCATTTTTTCACCACATCCATCACCAACTCGTATGCAGAACCTGTGCTAGCCGATGCATATTGTGGAAACATAGTGATCACTACAATTTTGGTATAATTATTCAGCCTCATCTGCTCCAGCACATCTTTGATGTTTGGATTTTTATAGCGCATGGCCAGATGCACATCGTAATCTTCACCTAACTCTTTATCTAACTTATTCGCAACATTCTGGCTGATATTCAGCAAAGGAGAGCCTTCCTCCGTCCATAACTCCTTATAAATCTTGGCCGACTTTGGTGCTCGAAATGGAACAATGATCAGGTTAACCAAAAGCATTCTGAGTAGCTTGGGAATGTCAATTACCCGTGGATCATTCAAAAATTGAAACAAGTATGAACGAACATCTCCAACAGAAGGGCTATCTGGGGTTCCAAGATTTATGAGAAGTACTCCGGTTCTTTTCTTCATAACTTTTTAAATATAAAATAAGGCCGCTGAGTAGAAAGCAAAACGTAAAAATCGTGAGGATGCCACCAACAGAAACTTGTTGAAATCGAAATTAGTAGCGCCTACCAACATGCAGATTGCTGAAAAAGGAACAGGCGTTACCGCTCCAATAAGTATTAGGAAACCAGCATATTTATTTAGCAAGTTTCTATATCTGCGGATGTACCGATCAAAATAAGGCTTGAAAAAGGCTACATTTCTAAGGTTAGAACCTATGTAATAACCTAATACACCAGCACCATAAGAGATAATAGCTAGTAGTGCGACATTGGCCACATAGGTATCGAACAGCCCATGATTTTCTGACCATTTCACAAAAAATTCTGGTGGTATTATGCCAAAAATCACCTCAGAGGCTATGAATACCGAATACACCGCCCATGGCCATTGTGCTATATGTTCGAGAAATAAATTGAAATGGGTGTACTCTTCAAATACATAAAAAAGTACGATAAGGCCTGTTAACCAAAGCAAGCCTTTCAAAATATTCTTAACTAAAATACGTGATCTAAAATTCAAAATATTCATTCACCAACTACTGAATAGGACAACGCTTAAAAGGCTTTGTCTCATCAAACAACTTGCGGTAGGTAACATGTGTTTTAACAACATCACCACCAACTTGTTCTACTACTCTTATCATTTTTGGATTAAAATCTCCAATCCAGTTCATCTCTAAATCGTCATATCTTTGGTAGTCTTTCTGCACCATTTGTGCCGTAGCCAATACCAAAGCACCTTCCACTCCTTTACCCTGATGCTCAGGCGCTATACCAAACACCAAACCAAGCATTTTATTACAGCTTTTTCGCCACTTATGATAGACAAATTTCAACTTACCAATCCAATCTAGCTTACCGTTTACATATTTAAATATCTGGTTTACTTCTGGCAGGTTAATGTAAAATGCCACAGGTTCATTATTATGATACCCAAACCAAATAATTTTTTCATCTATAATGGGCTTCATTTGCTTCATAATGGCTTTCGCCTGAAGCGAAGTCATCTTTGAAACACCTTTATGCCTTGCCCAGGCCTTATTGTACACCACTCTAAAATCTTCCGTGTATTTGGCTAAGTTCTTCAATCTTAGGTGCTCAAAATGGTAGCCTGACTCCTTATCGGCCATAATACGCTCACCTTTCTCCATCAAACGTTTTGAAAAAGGATCTCGCACTTTTCTACCAAATGTTAGCTGCTTAAAATAGATCTGAAAGCCATAATTCTCGAAGAGTTGAACGTAATAGGGAAAATTGTAATTGCAATTGTAATTAGGTTCTATATGAAAGCCATCAATCAAACAACCCCACCATTTATCACGCTCACCGAAGTTAATAGGTCCATCCATAGCTTCCATTCCCTGCTCTTTCAACCACTTTTTCCCGGTATCAAAAAGTAGGTTAGCCACACCCTGATCATTAATGCACTCGAAAAAACCAAGCCCTCCCGTAGGTTGGTCATTGTCTTTATGAACGGTTTTTTCATTAACAAAGGCAGCTATTCGGCCTATAGTTTTTCCATCGCGCTGAAGTATCCAGCGTATGCACTTACCGTTTCTAAACGTTTTATTTTTCTTAGGGTCAAAGACATTTTCTATGTCTTTATCAAGCGGACGAATCCATGTTTTTTCGTTCTTGTAAAGGCGAACGGGAAACTGAATAAATTCTTTGATAGAGTACTTGTCTTTTACTTCAACAACGTTCATGTTGCAAGTATAAGCCTTCTATGCCTTAATTTCAGCGTTATGACATTGATTAGGCAAAATTATGTTAAAGATGGTTCCTTCATTTGCCTTGCTTTCTAGCTCTACTTGTCCATCCAGTTTTTCAACGGCATTTTTAACAATATATAATCCAATTCCTGATCCTTCCGCTTTGGTAGTAGCACGGTAAAACATTTCAAAAATTTTAGGCAGTGAATCATCATCAATGCCAATTCCGTTATCCTCTACTCTTATGATTGCCTTGTCTTGAGTTATGTCAATATCCAGAGATATAAATGAGCAATCTTTGTCTGGATCTGCATATTTAATGGCATTGGAAATTAAGTTTCTGAACACTTCTTTGATACGCCAAACGTCACTAAAAAACCCAGTTCCATTAATCGCTATTTTTCTTAGTACATTTTTAGAATGAGGCAAATAACTTAGCTCCTCGTAGCAGTTATCTATAATTTCCCTAAAGTTGATTTCATCAACTTTTACCTCCATTTTAAGGTTTTTGGAGTGGCTTAATACATCATTAATAAAGCTATCCAGCTGCTTTACTCTATTTTCTATAATGGCAATGTATTCTTTGAGGTCATCTTCATTTTGCTCATGATTAGCCAAATGAACTAAGCCTAATATCGATGAAAGTGGAGCTCTCAAGTCGTGCGAAACTTTATAGACGAAGTTATCTAGTTCATTATTTCGTATCTGAAGCTCTTTTTCCGCTTTCACACGCTCAGCAATATTTACATAAATGCCATAAATACCAATGGTAGTGTCATTGTAAGAAATAGGCACTCCATAAATAATTACCGGAATCAGATCGCCATTTTTATTTAAGCGATGCGATTCTAATATACCCACGGTACCTTTTGATGTAAGTGTATTAATATCTATACTTTCCTGAAAGCTGGCATCAGGTACAATGATGTTATTTAACTGCCTGCCAATTACTTCCTCTTTTGAGTAACCGAACATATCTACAAACCCTTGATTCATTTGCACCACCTGGTGCTTGTCATCAAGCAACACAAGACCTAAAGGAGCATTTTCAAAAAGTTGTGTAAACAACTGCTCATTCTGTTTAATAAGTTGCTGTGTGATTTTAGACTTATTAACATCCAAAATGGTGCCGGAAGCTCTTTTTACTTTACCCGTTTTGGTTCTTTCAATTACTTTGCCTCTGTCAAGTACCCAAACCCACTCACCTGCTTTGGTTTTCATTCTGTACTCAAACTCAACCACTTCTTTTGTGCCTAAGGAGAACTGTTCTGTTTTTCTGTTAAAAACTTCTAAATCTTCAGGATGCACCAGTGATTCCCATTTAGAAAAATGTTTGTTGAATTCAGTATGATCATAGCCGAGTTTATGAGCCCATGATTTATTGAGCAAGAATTTGCCTTTTTTATGTTCCCATTCCCAAAGGCCAAGATCCGCACCATCTAACGCCAGTTGAAGGCGTTCTTCCGTTAATTTATATTGGCGCTCAACTTCTTTTTTATCGGTAATATCCAGCAATAAACCATATCGGACTACTGATCCATCATTGAGCATAGTAGGGCTGGATTTACCTTCAATCCACTTCACTACATCGTTTACTACAATTCTTCCCTGCCAAGCCCAATTTCGTGCTCCGAACTCACTGTTGCGCATCGATTCTTTGTAGCTATCGATATCCTCTTTATGTATTCTATCTTCCAGCAAATGAGAGTTTTTCAAAATTTGTTCTGGTGAGAACCCAAACATATCTAAACAACCTTCGCTTATGTATCTGAATGTATGTGGGTTATCGCCAATTTCTTCGTACTCATAAATAACCCCCGGCAAACCATGTGTTAATTTTTGAAATTTCGCATGGGTATCGGATAAAATCTGTTCTGCCTGTTTTTGGAATGTTACATCATTTAAAACAAGCACCACTTCTTCCACTTGTTTTTCGGCATTAACAATGGGAAACAAATGACCTTTAACAAACTTATATTCATTTAAACCAAGATTTTTTAATACAGGTGTTTTTTCAGGATTGTATGACACCGCTGGTATTTCACAGGTCTCTCCTGCAAAAGCTTTTTCAATAAATGGCATGATACCTAAATCCACTAGCTGGATATCTTCTAGAATATTGTATGCACCAAGCACGTAACTCGATATCTTAGTAGATGCCCCCCAAATTTTGCCATAGGCTTTATTAAAATATTTTGGTTGCCCCTTTCTATCATAAATGGCAGTGGCAATTGGTGATTCTTCTACCAATGGCTTAAACCTGCTTTCGTTTAATCGTTCATTTAGTAGCCTAAGCACAACTAAACACCCAATGCCTTCTCCATAAGGAAGGTTAAATGGTGAAATACTTGCCTGGCAGTAAAAGAATTTGCCTTGATTGGAAAATGTTAAACGCTCTGTTGGTATGGAGCCTTCATTATTTAAAGCACGTTTAAGTGCATCTACAAAAAACGTTCTTTTAAACTGGCCCGATAGATTAAAAATAGCTTGTCCATTGGCCTCTTCAGATGATAAACCAGTAAGTTCGATCATTTTCTTATTCCAAGAAAATACCTTGCAGTCGTCATCCAATAAGAAAATGCCATCTACACCCGCCTCGAACAACTCGGAAATTACAAGTCCATCAGGACCTAATTGAATCATAACTTATACAATCTCGGAATAAAATTTTGCAATATAAGGTTTAGTCAGCTACATTCCATATTGGTGTAAGAAAAACCAGTACTTTATATCATAATATACTTAAACTCTCAAAAGATGAAGCTTAAACCGGTAAGATTCCAAAATACAAAAGGCCAAACTATCCATGCTATATTAGAATTACCAGTAGATGGTAACCCTTTAGCTTATGCTATTTTTGCACATTGCTTTACATGCTCTAAAGACCTAAAAGCTGTTGTAAATATTAGTAGGTCAATGACCCAAAAAGGAATAGCTGTTCTACGGTTTGATTTTACAGGATTAGGTGACAGTGAAGGGTATTTTTCAGATACAAACTTCAATACAAATATTAGTGATCTCGTAAACGCATATCAATTTATGGCTGATGAGTACAAAGAACCTGCTATTGTGATTGGGCATTCTTTGGGTGGTGCGGCTGTATTGGCAGCTGCGCACCAAATGCCAGAAGCAAAAGCTGTTGTAACCATTGGCTCACCTTTTGACCCCGGGCATGTAACACACATGTTTGATAAAGACCTGGAGGCCATTAAAAAGGATGGCGAAGCTACTGTAAAGATTGGTGGGCGTCCATTCAAAATACAACGACAATTTATCGAGGACCTGGAAAAAGCCAGTGACGAAAAGAAAATATCGAAATTGAAAAAGGCTCTCTTAGTAATGCATAGCCCTCAAGATGAAATTGTTGGTATTGATAATGCAAGAAAAATTTATGAAAGTGCCCATCATCCAAAAAGTTATATTTCACTTGATGGCGCCAATCACTTGCTCACCAAAAGTGCTGACTCAAATTATGTGGGGAGCATCATTGCCTCCTGGGCCGCCAGGTATGTGGAATACAAAAAAGAAAATGAACTTAATACCACAAAACAAGTAACGGTACGTACTGGAACGGATAAATACTTAACTGAAATAAAAACTGAAAGCCACTACTTACTTGCCGATGAGCCGAAATCGGTAGGTGGAGGAAATTATGGGCCTTCTCCTTATGATTTATTGGTAGCTGCATTAGGCGCATGTACTAGCATGACGCTACGGATGTATGCCGATAGAAAAGAGATTGATTTAAAGGAGGTACAAGTTCATCTCCAGCACTCAAAAGAGCATACCAAAGATTCAGAGAAACCAGATGATAAAGGTTCAGTTCTAGACCAGATTGAAAGGGAAATTGAACTATCTGGTAATCTTACAGAAGAACAAAGAAATCGTTTATTGGAAATCGCAGATAAGTGCCCGGTTCATAAAACTCTGCACAATGAAATTGTTGTTAAAACAAAATTAATTTAATGTTCAACTCGTATAAAATCAATGCTGTTAATATCCCAGTCTATTACTAAACCTCGCGCCAGGCCTTCGGCTGCTCTTTTTCCATAAAGCAATTCAGATAAGTACAGTGCTGGATCGTAAGACTTGGCGCCACCAACAGAGGTAATAAGCTTACCATCGTGCACAAAACTTACTCCTTTATGAACCTTTAACTGAGGAAATTTCTTTGCATAGGCATCAATATCAGAAGGGAATGTGGTAGATTCTTTACCTTCTACCAAACCGGCTTTGGCCAACACAAATGCACCATCACATAGCGACATCACATATTTAGCATTAGTCCCCTTTTCTTTTACAAAATTGATAAGTGTGTCATTTTCTAAATCGGTTCCCATACTATTTTCAGCACTCGGCACAACAAGTACATCAATTTCTGGAAGATCAATAGAAGCAAATGAGAAATCGGGCTGAATTCTAAGACCTTCAAAAGAGGTGATTAATGTAGTATCTGGTGCAACAGTAAAAACCCTCATTCCCTTTTTAGTATGAAATATTGTATGATGCAGAATATCCAATGGGGCTACTAATTCTGAATTATAAACACCATTCACAATAACAAAAGCAACATTATATTTTTCTGAAGGCATGATAGGTTCAGGCATTTGAACATCAGTTGTATCTTTTATTTCTTTATTGTACACACAACTGGCAAGAAATAGCGTAGCTAAAAGAAGAAGGCTAATTTTTTTCATAAATTAAAAGTACTTAAATACAGGTTGTATACGCCCTAACCAAATGAAATATTTAGTAGAATTTCACAAGCATTTTAAAGATAAGGGCAACAGAGAGCACGCTGAGCCAATGAGTGCTTATATGAAAAATAGGTTTGAATTTCTTGGCATTAAACAACCTCAAAGAAAGAAACTACTTGCGGAATTCGTTCAAAAGCATGGGTTACCCGATCAGCAAACTATCGAAGGGGTAATTATTGGTTTATGGAGTTTTCCTCATCGTGAATATCACTACTGTGGTGTTGAATTGATGCAAAGACTAATTAAAAAATCCGATTCTGATAAAATTCACCTTACCGAATACATGCTCGAATACAATCAATGGTGGGATACAATTGATCTGATTTCTTCTAATATAGTGGGTGTCCATTTTAAAAATCACCCTGAACTACTGCGTCAATATTTTAACAAATGGCTTCACTCAGATGATTTCTGGTTAAATCGCGTAACGCTACTTTTTCAACTTAAATACAAACAGGAAACTAATACAGAGTTACTTTCTGAGGCTATTATTCATTTATCAAGCTCCAATGAGTTTTTTATCCAAAAAGCCATTGGTTGGTCGCTGAGAGAGTATTCTAAATTCAATAAAGAATGGGTAAGGGGCTTTATTAATGATAACGAACTGCCTCCGCTAAGCATTCGAGAAGGATCAAAGTATTTATAATTTCTTGTAAATACTGGAATCAATCATGGCTTTAAAGAACGTAGTTGACTCTACTTTGGACAAACCACTTTTGATAATAAGTAACTCAAAATCGTGTAGTTTCTTTCCTTCGAGGTTAGCCGTTAATCTAAAAAACAGGTACATGAACAGTATCATTACTTTTTTCCACCATACATTCGAGATTTTAAAGTCAGTGTTAATCCAACAGCCCTTGGGTTTAACTGAAGCAGACAAGGTTGCAATGAGCTTTACCAGGTTACTTCTGCTAAATATATCCAGAAAAAAAGGTGTAACGATCACATCATATTCGCCCAGATCAACATCAAAAATATCCTGATTAATAAAATTAACTTGTAAGTTTTTAAATGGCGCATGTCTGCATGCCCTTTCAATCATACCCCTTGACTTCTCTACAAAATCTACTTTTAGAGATACATTGAGCGCATCAAGTTTCCTTAAAATCTGTCCTGTGCCTCCTCCACATATTAAAATTGATTTTCCATTCTTTATATGTCCTAAATGCACCTGCTGTGATTCAATGATTGCCTTTCCAAAGACTATGTGAGCCAACTTATCATAAATGAAAGCTATGCTATTGAAGTTGTTCATAAGAAATAAAGCACGGGCAATAAAAATATACCATCACCTAATACGCGATAGTATTTGACCATTGTAGGATGATTAGCGAAGAGATAAATGGCCTCTAATACAGCAAACATCAAAAGCAGTAAGATCGCTGTAAACCCTCCAAAATTGAAATAAACATTGGTTAATAGAAATAAGAATATCAGCGATAATGATACTATCCCATATCTCACTTTCTTATTATCGATTACTCTGTAAATACTTGGAAAATCGTTAGACTCATCAGCAGCCTTATCAAAATTGGAAAATATGACCAGATTTAAGATGATAAGAATAAAATAGCAGATTAAAAGTTGAATGTGTTTTATCTCAATGGCTTCTTCGAAAGAGCCTAAAGGACCTATGAGTGTTCCTGAAAAGTAAACAAGTGCAGCAGTAATTTCTTTGTGATAAACCTTTCTTCCCGGAGATAGGTGAACAGTGATAAAATATACAATAACCATTAATCCCAAAACCGTACCCAATAGAAGAATTTTTCCAGGAAGGTAAAAGATTAAAATTGATGTTACCATCAGCGATAGTGCAAGTGCTATACTTAACATATTGAAATGATTTCTATGGAATTCATATCTCATTAATGAAATATTACCTTTCACTTTCTTAGCATCCAGCAAATGATCAAATGTATATATTGACCATACCACACAGCCCAAAACAATATAAGTAATGCTGTCTACATGAACATTTAATACACTTGCTAGAAAGGCTGAAGTAATAACTGCGCCAAGAGCAACATCAATACTTAGATTACTAATAGTTCTGTAAATCGGTAAAGACATAAAAAAAGAGTCTAACTCTAAAGTTAGACTCTTTGAATGATATTGGTCAATGATTAACCACCCAAAGCTTCCGCTCCACCTACTATCTCCAGGATTTCTTTAGTGATAGCAGCCTGACGTGTTCTGTTATAGGTTAATCTTAGTTCTTTCAATAATTCTCCAGCATTGTCAGTTGCCTGATCCATGGCAGTCATTCGAGCACCATGTTCTGCAGCATTAGAATCAAGAATAGCTTTGAAAACCTGAATCTTTAGAGATTTTGGAATCAATTCAGTAACTATCTCTTCTCTGCTTGGTTGATAAATATAATCTACCGCAAAGCTATTGTCTACATCAGTTGGAGGAAGAACAGGTAAAAACTGCTCTGTATTCAATATTTGTGTTGCCACATTCTTGAACTCATTATAGATAATTTCTACTTTATCGTAAGTTCCTTTTAAAAAGGCATCCATCGCAAATTGTGCAGCTTCTGAACTTGATTCAAAAGAAGTTGGTGAGAACATATTCCAGTAATCTGATATTACATGGTATCCTCTTTTGGTAAAATAATCTAATGCCTTTTTACCAATAGGCATAATGTGCACATTGCCTCTACTTTGTTGACTTTTGTAGTGCTGCTCAATATGCTTGTTGGTTGCTTTAAATATGTTACTATTAAAAGCACCACAAAGACCCTTATCAGAAGTAACAACCATCAAGAGAATTTTTTCTTCCGGTCTTACTTTCGTAAAGTCGTTACCTTCTTCACTACTACCCTGAGATGATAAATTCTGAAGCAACCCCGCCAATTTAGCAGCATAAGGTCGCATTTGAGTAACACTGTCTTGCGCTCTTCTCAACTTTGCAGCTGCCACCATTTTCATGGCTTTAGTTATCTGCTGTGTTGAGGTTACAGACTGTATTCTACCTTTTACTTCTTTTAAGTTCGCCATTCAATAGTGAATTTTAGGCTTTAATTATTTGCTATATTGTTTAGAAAGATCTGCCGCCACAGAAGCCAAAACATCCGTTGCACTCTCTTCTAATTTTCCTGCCTTTAATAAATCTAAAGCGTCTTTATGCTTAGTTCTTAAAGTATCTAAGAAGTTTGTTTCAAACTCTTTTACTTTTTCAACCGGCACGTTATCCATCATACCTTTAGTAGAAACGTAGATTATTGCTACTTGCTCTTCTACCGGTACTGGAGAATACTGTGCCTGCTTTAATATTTCAAGGTTTCTTCTACCTCGTTCAATCGTCAATTTAGTAGCCGCATCAAGATCAGAACCGAATTTAGCAAATGCTTCTAGTTCTCTAAACTGAGCCTGGTCAAGTTTTAATGTACCGGCTACTTTTTTCATTGATTTAATCTGTGCAGAACCCCCTACACGTGATACAGAAATACCCACGTTGATAGCTGGTCTGATACCAGAGTTAAATAAGTTAGTTTCAAGGAATATCTGACCGTCAGTAATTGAGATTACGTTGGTAGGGATATAAGCCGAAACGTCACCCGCTTGTGTTTCAATGATGGGTAGGGCAGTTAATGATCCACCTCCTTTTACTTTACCTTTTAAAGAATCAGGTAAATCGTTCATCTGCTCTGCAATTTCCTGAGAAGCTGTGATTTTTGCCGCTCGCTCTAATAATCTTGAGTGAAGATAGAATACATCACCAGGATAGGCTTCACGTCCCGGAGGTCTTCTCAATAGTAGAGACACCTCACGGTAAGCTACCGCTTGCTTAGATAAATCATCATAAATTACTAAAGCTGGCCTTCCGGTATCCCTGAAGTACTCACCAATAGCTGCACCAGTAAATGGGGCAAAGAACTGCATAGGAGCAGGGTCAGAAGCAGAAGCCGCAACAACTACAGTATAGTCCATGGCACCTGCTTTTTCTAAAGATGCCACAACGTTTGCAACTGTAGATGCCTTTTGGGCAATAGCCACATAGATGCAAAAAACAGGCTCTCCTTTTTCGTAAAATTCTTTTTGGTTGATAATCGTATCAATCGCCACAGCAGTTTTACCTGTCTGACGATCACCAATGATTAGCTCTCTTTGTCCTCTTCCTATCGGAATCATCGAGTCAATCGCTTTGATACCAGTTTGAAGTGGCTCGTTCACCGGCTGACGATAGATAACTCCAGGAGCTTTTCTCTCTAAAGGCATTTCAAATGTCTCTCCTTCGATTGGGCCTTTTCCATCAATTGGGTTACCAAGAGTATCTACTACTCTACCAACCATTCCTTCACCTACATTAATGGACGCGATTCTTCCCGTTCTTTTAACCGTATCACCTTCTTTAATACCTTTAGATTCACCTAAAAGTACAGCACCTACGTTATCTTCTTCAAGGTTAAGAACTAATGCTTTAAGTCCGTTTTCAAACTCAAGAAGCTCTCCTGATTGTGCTTTAGACAAACCGTAGATTCTGGCTACACCGTCACCTACTTCTAGTACGGTGCCGATTTCCTCTAATTCGGCTTCTGTTTTCGCACCTGAGAGTTGCTCTCTTAATATTGCTGAAACTTCGTCTGGTCTTACGTCTGCCATTGTGTTTTTATCTTAAATTAAAATTCTTTTATGTATGGATTTTGGCTGAACTTCAAGTCCAAGGCCTTTAATTTTGTTCTTAATGAATCATCAATTTGTCTATCTCCTACTTTCAAAATAAACCCACCAATGATTTCTTCATCTATTTTTTCGATAAGGTCAACCTTATCGAGTTTAGAAATTTTATTAACTAAATCTTCCAGTTGTTTTTTCAATTCTTTATCCAGAGGAACTGCCGTAGTGACGGAAGCTCTTTCTATGCTCATATGTACATTATACTGAACATCAAATTGCTTCGCGATTTCTAATAAAATAGACTCTCTATTCTTTCTGGTAATAATATCAAATATGGCGAGCGTTAACTTGTTCGCCTTTCCAAATACTTTATTTAAAATAGCGCGCTTCTTGTCATGCTTAATTACTGGATTTTTAAGCATCAGGTAAAAATCCCTTGTTTCTTCACAAACTTTCACAAAGCTTACCATGTCTTTATGAACAGCATCAAGAACTTTTTGCTCAGCGGCAAGCTCTAGAAGAGATTTAGCATACCTGGAAGCGACTCTAATATCAGACATGCGCTTAGTTTAGTTTTACGTCTTTTACAAACTCTTTTATTAAATCCTTCTGAGCTTTATCGTCAGAAAGATTCTTTCTAAGAAGCTTTTCAGTAATCTGTAGCGATAACTGAGCTACTTGTGTTTTAACCTCTGCCAAAGCAGCTTGTTTCTCAGTGTTGATTGCATTTTTTGCATCCGCAATCATTTTTTGAGCTTCTTTGTTAGCTTCTGTTTTAGCTTCTTCTTTAAGATTGGCAGCTATTTCCCTAGCATCCTTTAGTATTCCGTCTCTTTCCTTTCTGGCATCTTCTAATAACTTTTGATTGTCAGACTGTAACTTAGCCATTTCCTCTTTTGCTCTTTCAGCTGCTTCTAAAGCTTCTTTAATAGAGTCTTCTCTTACTCTGATAGAATTTAAGATGGGCTTCCATGCTACTTTTACTAAAATGAAAAGTAGGATTAAGAAAATCACCGATTGCATGATGAACAAGCCCGGTGAAAAGTCGTTTATTAATTGCTCCATTTGTTTAGTTTTTTGTTTAATAAGAAATGCTGTTCAAGGCCTATCGCCCCGAACAGCATTTCGCAGGATTATTTACCTAAGATCAACGCAGCGAAGGCTAATCCTTCTAATAGTGCCGCAATAATGATCATCGCAGTTTGTATTTTACCAGTAGCTTCAGGCTGTCTAGAAATACCTTCCATTGCCTTACCACCAATTTGGCCTAATCCAAGACCAGCTCCGATAACGATTAAACCTGCTCCAATTAAATTGTACATAAAATTTGATTTATATTAATTAAACAAAAGTTCCTAGTTAATGATGATCATCAGCTACAGCCATTCCTATGAATAGCGCTGATAACATCGTAAAAATATAGGCCTGAAGAAAAGCTACTAGCAATTCAATCATGCTTATAAAAAATGCCAACACGAATGACATTCCTGTTGAAGCCACAACGCCAAATTGGGCTTTCAAGGTTATCGTCAATGCTATCAGACTCATCACCACAAAGTGACCTGCTGTCATGTTAGCAAAAAGACGTATCAAAAGTGAAAATGGCTTAGTTAACATACCCAGCACTTCCACCGGCATTAAAATAATTTTCATAATAACAGGCACGCCAGGCATCCAGAAAATGTGAACCCAATAGCTTCTATTACCATTAAATTGAACTATGAAAAAAGTAAACAACGCTAAGCATACAGTTACCGCAATGTTACCTGTTACGTTAAATCCTAGTGGAGTCATTCCCATCAGGTTTAACAACCATATATAAAAGAATACTGTAAGTAAAAACCCTGAGAAATCTTTGTATCTTTTATCTCCAATGTTGGGCTTAGCAATTTCATCCCTCACATAAATTACCAACGGCTCCAGCACTCTTCCTATACCTGTTGGGATAGGGCCTTTTTTATAACTATTCGCTAATGATCTAAATCCCCAAATCAAGAGTAAGCCTGCCAAAAGCATCCCTACTACATTTTTTGAAATTGATAAATCTAGCGGTTTAACGTTTGTTGCGTGACCAGCTTCATCCAAATTAATCTCACCTTCAGCGTTTGTTCGGTAAACTTTACCATGGTAAAGTGCATAATACTTTCCATTGGACTCAGCTACAGATTCGCCATGATGGAATTTCGAAGACATAAAAAGATGTACTCCTTCATCAATAAGTATAACTGGCAATGGAAATCCAACATGTTTACGAGGATTTGTTCCATAAGAGAACAGGGTAAAATCATGTGAATCTTTTAAGTGATGCTGAATATATTCAGTAATCTCCTCAGGTGTATTCACCTTGCCACCTTCTTCATGTGTGTCCCCACCTTCTGATGCAAAGGCAAGATTTGCTGTGAAAAGGGTCAAAAATGTTAGTAAAGCGATCGAAAAAGAAGTTCTTACCATATCCTATCCAAATTCAGCCGCAAAATTAAACAGTTTTTCTAAAAACGCACTTCTTTTTAAGTTTTTATTCGGACAAATCAGGCTGTTCCTGGTTGTCGCTAAGTACAATCAGTTTTACTGCATAATAAGCCTCGAAAACGATATATAAGAGCATTGGTATGAGAAGTGATATCCTGCCTGATAATTCAGGAATTTCTTTTGAGAAGAGTATGGCTTCGTACTTCAAGCCAAATACTAAAATCTTAATTAAGAAAGTAAATAGAAAAAAGTAGCCAACATTTGTATTACTTATTCTATTAACTATTTCTATAAATACACTGAAGAGTGTAAAAAAGAGTTGAAAAAAAATATATGCTTCTTGTAACGAATAAGGCAGCTTTATCTCTAACAGATCTAGGATTTTTGTATGGACAACAATTATCAGCAATCCTGCAAGGGCTGCAATGAAATTATAGAAAAGCAAACGCTTAATCACGACTATCTACCATAACCTGACACATAACCCTAAACAATCAAACGAACACAGCAACAAGCGTTATTAGCTTTGCGTAGAGGCCGTTGCTATTTAGATATAAGCTATCTAAATACACTCCTAAAAGATTTCCCAGATAAATCGCCACTCCCATTTGAATGGCCAATCCGGAATACTTTATAATTGAGTTATACTGCTTTGGCTCCTTGGGGTTTGAGGGCGGGGTTTTGCCCATTATCTCCGATTTTAATTTCTTTATTGACAGTGCCCATTTTGCAGCCACCATTAAATGTAGCGCCAGACTCTACAATTATTTTATTTGTGATGATATCTCCATGAATTACAGCGGTAGGTTTCAAAATTAAAATATCCGTTACTTCTATTTTGCCTTTCACTTCACCTGCCACTTCCGCATTCTGGGCTAAGATGTTCCCTTCAACATGAGAAGACTGACCTAAAGCTATTTTTGACTTTGTTTTTACATTGCCAATAATTTTGCCTTCTATTCTGATATTGCCAAAAGTTTCAATATCTCCTTGAAGAACAGTGCCCTTGCCAATAATATTGCTAGAGTTACTAATTTCTTCCGCTACCTTATGATCTTCTTTTGAAGCAAACATTTTTTTGAATTTAAAAAGTTACAAATTCTTCAGGATTTACTGAGTTCCCATTATACCATAGCTCAAAATGCAAGTGTGGACCATCAGTAAGTTCTCCAGTATTGCCAATAATGGAGATAATTTCTCCTGCATTTACAAAATTACCAACTTTTTTTAATAATTCGGCATTATGCTTATAAACGGAGATAAGGTTGCCCCTATGCTGTACGGCTATCACATAACCAGAATCTTGTGTCCATGATGCCATAATAACGGTTCCGTCAGCTACACATTTTACAGGTTCATTCTTTTTTGCTACAATATCTACTCCATAATGCCCTTCTTTTACTTTGTAAGGTGCAGAAACGAAACCAGCAATTGGAGAAAAGAAAAAAAGTTCCTGCAACTCATTGTAGGAAGCATTGGAAAAGTTCAGTAATGAAAGGTCGGTTTGTTCAAATTCTTGCCTAAACTGTGAGTCCACAGGAGAGAGCTTAGTAACATCTACATCTGACGTGAGAGGTTGATTTCCTTCTTCTATGTTCGTTTCATAATTATCGAAAGCCCCAGTAGTATCACCGCTTAACACACGTTGAAAATTTAAAATGAACTTGTCTTTTTCTTCAACTTCCTGAGCCAGGGAATCAACCTTCACATTTAACTCATAAAGCTTCTTGTTGGCCTCCATTTGCGCATGGCGCGGATCAAACCACTGGGCCAATAGGGTGTTCACTAAAAACAGGCACAATGCCATTAGTAGGATGAAAATAGTTACAACAAGTAGAATTACCTTTGCATAGGTAAAACTAAAGGTAGTTTTCTCTGCAAAGTTCTCCTCATTTCTTATAATAAGCAGGTATCTGTTAACAAGCCAGCTTGAAAGTGTCTTTCTCGCTCTCAAATCGATTATTTCTTTAAATTTGAAGGACGGCAAAAATAGATATTATAAACTATTAATGTATTAATTATCCTGAATTTTGCGTTTCATTACACATAGATTAAAACCTTTATAAAATTTGCTGGCCAAATCCCCATTAGCTTACTTCTTTTATATCTGCTTAGCCATCTTTCTTTTTTCTTGTTCTGCTGAAAGAAAGAATATTATAAGCAAAACTTATCATAATACCACTGCGCGGTACAATGCCTATTATTATGCTAAAAAACGAATAAAGGAAGTTGAGGCCATCTTAAAAGAGAATTATGATAATGACTATAATAACATACTAAAAATCTATCCTAAAATTGATACGGCACTTGCAAGTACTTACAAAGAACAAATTGATGATTGCATAAAAAAAGCCTCCATTGCCATACAACGCCATAAAAATAGTAAGTGGGTAGATGACAGCTACATTTATATTGGCAGGGCCAGGCACTACAGTTTAGATTATGTTAATGCCATCGAAACGTACAAATTTGTAAATACAAAGAGTGAAGATGATGATGCAAGACATGAAGCACTTGCTCGATTACTTCGTGTGTTTGTTGATTACAAAGAATATGATAATGCCGTTGCTGTTGAAGATTACATTAAAAAGGAAGAGTTAAACAGAAAAAATCAAAAAATACTCTATCTAAATAAGGCCCACCACAATCAGGTGATTGAAAACTACGATCGAATGGTAGAAAACCTGGTGAAGGCCGCACCACTACTAAAAAAGAAAGATGGTAAAGGAAGAATTTATTTTATTATAGGCCAGATATATCAAGAATTAGGTTTTGACGCGGAAGCTTTTAATTATTACAAAAAGTGCCTTGCAAGTAATCCTGAGTATGAACTAGATTTCTATTGCAGACTCAATATGGCTCAAGTTACACAGTTAGGTAAGTCAAGCGATGTAAAAGCGGCACGGAAGCTTTTAAATACACTACTAAAGGACTCAAAAAATAAAGAGTATAAGGACAAAATCTACTATGAAATGGCACAGTTCGAGTTTAAGCAGAATAATCTGGACAAAGCCATTGAGTTCTACAAATCATCTGTAGAAAACAGTATTTCAAACCCAAGGCAGAAAGGTCAGTCATTCCTTCGCTTGGGCGAAGTTTATTATGATAGCATCAAAAACTATGAGCTTGCGCAAGCCTATTATGACAGCGCAGTTCAATCGTTACCATCAGACTATGAGAACATAGAGAAAATCAAAGAAAGAAAGGACATCTTAAATGAGTTTGTGAAACAATTAAATACCATTGAATTACAAGACAGTTTGCTAATGTTGTCCAAGCTTGATTCTGCAATGCTTTCTGTAAAATTAAATGCTATTATCGAGGAGGAAAAGGCTAGAAAAGAAGCTGAAGAGGAGCGTGTGAAGCGAGAGCAAAAACGTACGCGCCAGTTCAACAACCTGAATCAAAGTTCAGGCATCAGTTCAACGGCATGGTATTTTGGTAACCCCTCGGCTGTTGCACAAGGACAAGCCGAGTTTATTAGAATTTGGGGAAACAGGCCTCTTGAAGATAATTGGCGCAGAAGTAATAAATCAAGTACTCAAAGCTATGATGATACCAATATTGACGATGTGGTTAAGCCCTTAGATGTGACTTTAAATACAGATTCCATAGAGAGTGTGAATTCAGCAAATAAATTCGACCAAATGTATGCTGCCATACCCTTCTCTGATGATGCCCGTGCAGAATCCTTAGCAAAGATTGAAAACGCCTATTATAAACTTGGCAATATTTATAAGTTCCAACTCGAGGAAGATAAAAATGCTGTAACTGCTTTTGAAACGTTAACGAATAGATTTCCAAATACAGCGTATCTCGCGGAAGCATGGTACCAGCTTTATCTGATTTATAAATCATTTAATGATCCGAAAAATGATACCTATAAAGCCAACATACTTTCTACGTTTCCGAATAGTATCTATGCTAAATTAATAGAAAACCCAAATTATACCGAGGAAAGTACGGCTGCCAATGAGAAGCTGAAAAAAGTATATGAAATAGCCTATAAATATTACCAGGAAAATAAAATTGATACTTCACGATATATTATCGATCAAGCACTCAACACTTACGATGAGGCTTCATTTACTGCCAACCTCGTATTATTAAAGGTGTTGCTTATTGGCAAAACGGAGGATATCACACTTTATCAATATGAGTTGGGTGAATTTGTTAAAAATTACCCAGATAGTGATTTAAACCCATATGCTCAAAAATTACTTGAATCTTCAAGAAGTTTCCAGGAGAAAAAGAGGAAGAGGTTGGGTACACAATATGTTAACTACTTAGAACAATGGCACTATTTTGTATTTGCTTATGAGATTAAATCAAACCTTTCTGATCCTATTACCAATGCAATTAATTCATTTAATCAGTCAAACGAATTTGACGGTCTAAAAACCAGTAATTTAATACTTAACGATAACTGGGCATTAATTTTAGTTTCTGATTTTGAAGATAAACAAGAGGCTTTAAACTATTACGGGAGTTTTTTAGCGCAAGATCCGGTTAATGAACAAATACGTGATTCAAAGTTTTATAAATTTGTAATCACGAAAGATAACTTTAACATTTTTTATCAAAGTAAAGAGTTAGATGCATACCTCTCGTTTTTTACAAAGAATTACCTGAATGGAATTAATTGAAAAAATAAAAAAACCTAGCAGAAAGGCAAAGTGGGCAATTAGGATCATGTGGATTATTGTGCTTCTACTTTTAGTAGGATTACCAGCCTATATATACACTGTAAGCATAGATTTAGGTGGTTTATATGGAGGCATGCCTAGCCTCAAATCATTGGAGAATCCAGAAAATGATTTATCATCCGAGTTAATTTCTGCTGATGGATTGTCTTTAGGAAGGTATTACAGATATAATAGAAGTCAGGTTACTTACGATGATCTATCGGAAGAACTTATTAACACTTTATTAGCGTCCGAAGATCATCGTTACAACGAACATTCTGGAATTGATTTAAAAGGATTGCTGCGGGCAGTATCTGGTGTATTGACTTTTCAATATGCAGGCGGTGGCAGTACCATAACCATGCAGCTGGCTGAGAATTTATTTAAAACAATGACAGAAAATGAGGGCCATTTATATAAAGTGCCTGGCCTTAGGCAAATAGTTATTAAAACAAAGGAGTGGATCATTGCGGCCAGACTAGAAAAAAACTTTACAAAAAAAGAAATTATGGCCATGTACTTAAACACTGTTTCGTTTGGTAGCAATGCCTATGGTATTAAAACTGCTTCCGAAACGTTCTTTGCCAAAAGTCCTGGTGAATTAAATTATCAGGAGTCTGCAGTGTTAATTGGACTCTTACAAGGAACAACCGCCTTTAGTCCAGTATACAATTACGATCGATCGATTAAAAAAAGAAATCAGGTTTTGGCCAAAATCTATAGACACGGACATCTAACAAGAAATGAGTTAGACTCACTTTTAGAGTCCCCAATTGATTTAACTTCATATGATGTGGCTAATCACAATACCGGCCTGGCTACTTATTTCCGGTCTATGATTAAATATGAGCTCACGTTATGGGCCAAGAATCATGGATATGATTTATATGAGGACGGTTTGAAAATATATACTACTATCGATAGCAGAATGCAGAGAATGGCAGAAGAAGCGGTGAAAAGTCATATGACAGAGCTACAAAAAGTATTTAATGAACATTGGAAAGGTAAAAACCCGTGGCGAGACCTAGATGGTAAAGAAATTCCAAATTTTTTAGAAAGTAGGTTTAAACAAACCCCACATTACAGGCAGCTTATTAAAAAGTATGGGAAAGGTAACGATTCTATTCAAATAATAATGAACACGCCAAAACCAATGACCGTATTTTCCTGGGATGGAGAGATAGACACTACCTTGTCACCACTAGATTCTGTAAAATATTATAAACACTTTTTACACACTGGTATGATGTCGATGGATCCACACACAGGACATATAAAAACGTGGGTAGGCGGTATCAATCATAAATACTTTAAGTACGATCATGTGCGGCAAGGTAAGCGTCAGCCTGGTTCTACGTTTAAGCCTTTTGTTTATGGTGCTGCAATAGAAAATGGTTATCCTCCCTGTTATGAGGTAACAGATGCGATGGTTACCTTTCAAGTTGTAGGTGACCCGCCAACATGGTCACCGCCAAATTCGGACGGCACCTATGGAACAGGTGAAAAAATGACCATCCGACAAGGAATGGCCAGATCGATAAATACAGTCACAGCTTATTTGATGAAGGAATTACAGCCTAGGAATGTTGTAGATTTTGCACATAGGGTTGGTATAGAAAGTGAGTTGGAAGCAGTCCCCTCTTTATGCTTAGGTGTTAATGATGTGTCTGTATTCGAATTAGTTGGTGCCTACAGCACATTTGCTAACATGGGCATACATACACAACCCTATTATATTACTCGAATCGAAGATAAGAATGGGAATGTTATTGAAAATTTTGTTCCTAAAACACGACAGGCCATTAGCCAGCAAAATGCATATAAAATGCTCTACATGCTGCGTGGCGGTGTAGAAGAGCGCGGTGGCACTTCGCAAGGTCTTAGCATGGAACTAAAAATAGATAATGAAATAGGGGGTAAGACAGGTACAACTAATAACGCTTCCGATGGTTGGTACATGGGCGTAACAAAAGACCTTGTGACCGGTATTTGGGTAGGGGGTGATGAACGTAGTATACATTTCAGAAGTTGGTATTTAGGTCAGGGCAGTAAAACTGCCAGACCTATTTGGGATAAGTTCATGAGACAAGTTTATGAGTCTGAAGAATTAGGCTATGAGAAAGGAAGGTTTCAGCAGCCTCCTGGTGGTATAGATGTTACCTTAGATTGCAGTAAGTATGCAACAACTAAGTCTGATAGCATTATTATAGAAGAGGAGCCATGGGATCCAAATAGTATACAATAGAATGCGATTTGCAGGTTATTCGATAGAACGGAAAAATGTATTGCCACATGAGCCGGGGGTTTACAAATTTTTTAACGATACAAATCAACTGATCTATGTTGGCAAGGCCAAAGATTTAAAAAAACGAGTTTCATCCTACTTCAATAAACTACACGGGCATAATCGTAAAACCAAAAAGTTAGTTTCTGAAATTGTTAGGTTTGATTTCACAATTGTGAATAATGAAGTGGATGCTTTATTACTTGAAAATAATCTAATAAAACAGAATCAACCAAAATACAATATCCTCTTAAAAGACGATAAGACTTTTCCATACATCTGCATTACCAATGAACCCTTTCCAAGAATAATTACCACGCGAAAATTAATTAAAGGCAAAGGAGAATATTTTGGTCCGTATTCTAGTGTAGTTGCAATGAACACCGTACTCGATTTGATCAGAAAGTTGTATACAATCAGGACGTGCAAACTTCATTTAAGCAAAAAAAACATTGAAAAGAAAAAATTCAAAGTGTGCCTGGAATATCACATAGGAAACTGTCTTGGTCCCTGTGAAGGATTACAGGCAGAAGCAGAATACGAAGATGATATTCAGTCAGCCAAAAAAATTCTCAAGGGTTCCTTTTTAGAAGTGAAAGAACACTTTAAAAATTCGATGCATCAAGCCGCAAATAATTTGAAATTTGAAGATGCTGAAAAATATAAAACCAAACTCGACCATCTACTGAAGTTCCAATCAAAATCTACAGTAGTCAATCCTAAACTTTCAAATCTGGCTGTATTCACTCTTACAGAAGATGAAAAGTATGCTTTTGTTAATTACCTATTCATCGAAAACGGAGCTATCATTACTACAAGAACTTTTGAGGTTAAAAAAATACTAGATGAAACACCTGAGGAGATAATAAAAACAGTTACTTATGACACCTTAAAAGAAACAACATTTTCAGATATTGAATTAATAAGTAATATAGCTTTCAAAATAGGAGATACTGAGTCAAGCATTCCTAAAATTGGTGATAAAAAAAAACTTGTCGATCTATCCTTACGAAATGCCTTTGAATACAAAAAGAATAAACTTCTAAAAAAACCGGTACATGACAAATCTGTTGTTGTTCTTGAGCAGTTAAAATCAGATCTTTCATTAAAATCATTACCTAAACACATTGAATGTTTCGACAATAGTAACATTCAAGGCACTAATCCGGTTGCCTCAATGGTATGCTTTAAAAAAGGCAAACCGTCAAAAAAAGACTACCGACACTACAATATTAAGACCGTAGTGGGTCCTGATGATTTTGCCTCTATGTACGAAGTAGTAACAAGGCGTTATAAAAAATTAAAAGACGAGGGTTTATCATTTCCTAATTTAGTTGTTATTGATGGGGGAAAAGGTCAATTATCAATGGCTAGAAAGGCGTTAGTGGATTTAGGAATATACGGTGACATACCTATCATTGGCATTGCTAAAAAGTTAGAAGAAATATACTTTCCTGAAGATCAATATCCCATACATATTTCAAAAAAATCAATATCTCTCAGGTTATTACAGCATCTACGGGATGAAGCACATAGATTCGCTATTACATTTCACCGGCTCAAGAGAAGTAAAGGTAGTCTTTCCAGTGAATTAACTTCTATTCAAGGAATTGGCCCTGAAACAGCCGATAAACTTATAAAGCACTTTAAGTCTATAAAGAAAATTAAAGCCAGCACTAAGGAAGAAATATCTCAACTCGTAGGAAATTCTAAAGCCGGGGTTATTCTAACTTATTTTAAACAAAAAAAGGAGAGCAATTAGCTCTCCTCTCTATTAGATTTTATAAATCCGAGTATTCCCAAAGGTTAGGTTCCTTTTCCATAAGTTGCATTTCCCACCATTCAGAAGCCATTACAGCTTCCTTACGATTCTTATACATATCTACGATAGGATCGTCATCAGGATTCTCGAATTTAAATAATGATGCTCTAAACAATCTAAGTGTGAATGCATCAGCAAAATTTTTATTTTCTGCACTATTGTATCTGTTTATCCAAATTGCACTTTCAGGATGATCTTTAAACAAAGTATAAAGCTGCTTGTATTTAAATACCCCTAGTGGCTTCTCTACACCGTCTAATGTTTCTGATGCAGGGATAAACAATTGAATTGATTGAATTTGATGATACAATCTAGATCTACGTTTATCAAATATCACATCTTCCATAATCCTCATCTTGCTTATCTGACGAGGTAAAAAGTAAATGGCCTTACCAGCACCAGGGATTTCTTCCCAGTCATCTAAGTTTGAAGGGGGCTCATAAGTATCGAATATGGCACCATACACCTTTCCCTGATAAGAAACCCGATCTCCACTGTAATACTCAGCACCACTTTCGTAAGCTGGAAATGATTCCCCCTCTTGATAAACCAGACTATTCAAGAATTCATCCTTTGACATTGGAGTCTTTAGTGAATCATTCACATAAATCTCTGACAATTCACCAGATCTTACTGCATTTAAAAGGAACAAGGTAATTTCGCCACCTCTGGCAAAAAACCCTTTGTTTTGTTTTTCTTTTAAATCAATATTTCTCCACACTCTTCTTTTGAAAAGATGCTCGTATCTGGCAATTGGGTCAATTGAGTTAGGATTGTATTGTTCTACATCACTCAGTTGAGACCATGCAGGTATACTCAACATTCCAGCTAAGACAACTAACAAACAATTCTTGAACTTTAACATGTTAAATCCTTAATTAATTGGAATACTATAAATTTCTTGAAGAGGTTTAGCTCTTTCATTCTCGCCAGTATAAGTCCTTCTTGAAACTCGTTCAATCTTAACTTTCAACTGATCTCCCGGTCTAAATAAGCTTCTGAACGCTCTTAAGTCAACGTTCTCTGAAGTAAATTTATCAACCTTAATTTGTCGACCACCTCTTGCTAATTTAACCTCTATACTTTCGACTCTATATCTTGCATCTTTTGGTACCTCTCTTGCGAAGTTTTCGTCAGCCTCTGCTGATACTCGAATGGAAGATAATGCAGCGCCTTTTTCACCATCGTCCATATTTACAGGTTTACCTCTATTTGTAATGGCAATATTTGGTGGCGGCACTTTCTTCACGTCAAAGGTTTCTGTGCCAAGCGTACTTCCAGCATTACTTACAGTAAGCTTTACTTTACTTCTGCCTTTAGGTATAACGGTAACTTTACCAGCCTGCTGACCCTTGATAACCTGAGCATCTCCTGAAGAGAATGATGGATTATAGGAAGTTCCTAATGCAGGCACCTGCACATCTAACTCGTTACCACAATTCATGTAAAGAGCAGACAACGCAGCAGATCTAACCTGAATAACCGGTTTCACCACATAATAAGTGTGCTTTATCTTATAGGTCGAATCATTTAATTCTATCTCTGCTTCAAAAGACTTTTCAGCCATTAAAGTTTTAGAATCATAATTACCTGGAGTTGCAGTAAATTCAATCTTACCGTACTTAATGCCCACTTCATTTTGGCCAGACTCAACCTCCTTATTGTCCATCATAAATGTAGGATTCAAACCGGATGCGCTAGCCGTAATAAATAACTCTGCTTCAAATTTAGCTCCTGCCGCTACTGTATTGGATGCAGGTCTCACCAAAGGTACAATCTGATCGAATTCAACATCCTTCGCACCTACTTGCTCTGCTAAATCTTCCAAAGCCCTTGCTTCGTAATTCAAAACTTCAGTTTCAAGATGACTGATTGTAGCCATACCTGCCGCAGTTGGAGTTTTCATAAAGTAATACTCCTCAAAGGTTTTATTCTTTTGATCAGGGTCATTTTTAGCTATATCAATATCCTTAGCATCTCTAGCTAACATCTTAAACTCATCATCACCAGTCAGTTTAATTAACTCGCGTGTGTAATCATTGAGACGTTTCTTCAATTCAGCGCCATTACCTTGCTGAGTCATATAACTACTCACGACTTCATCATCTTTGGCTCCAACTAACTGTCCGTTTTCATCTTTACCACCGGTTATTTCTACGAATTTCTCACGTAAACCATCCATATAGCCCTTAAGCTCGGCTGTTAGTTCGCGAACCTTTTTCGCCTTATCTAATGCTTTTTTGTCTTCTGGCCTGTTACCTTTTTTCTCGACCTCTGCATTTATCGCACCTACCAACTTATTGTTTTTCTCAACAAGTTCGTTTCCTTGCATCTGCAAGGCCTCATCAATAAAAACGAATTTTTCTAGAACGGAATTACTTACTTGAAGTGCTAACAGGGCAGTTAACACGAGGTACATCATCCCGATCATCTTCTGTCTGGGGGTTTCTTTTCCTCCTGCCATTCTAATTAAATTTTGTTAATGAATAAATCATAAATGTCCTTTAGCTTTCAAATTAACCTTGCGGCTGATTTGACGATCCACCTCTCATAGCAGTAAGCATGTTACCATACACTTTATTGAGAGAAGTCAGATTACCAGTAAGTTTGTCTAATTCATTAGCAAATTTCTTAGTATTCTCACCTGCACTAGTCATTCCTTCAAGAGCCTGAGCCATATTCGTGTAAAACTTATTCATTGCTTTCACGTGGCTGTCAGAATCTTTTAACTCCATTTCGTAAACTGCATTCAAAGCTCCTAAGTTTTTAGTCACATTCTGAATTTGCGCGTGGTACTCTTTTGCATCTTTAGAAGCGTTGGCCATGTCAGACATAGCAGTTGCTGTTGAGGCATAAGATTTATTCATATCTAACAATGATTGAGAGGCGGTCTTTACATTCTTAGCGTAATCATTAGTAGCTACAGCAGCATCTGCCAAATTGGACATTTTAGAAGCAGATTCAGCCATATTTTTCATACCTTTTCCAAGGCTATCAATGAGTTCAGGGCCAATTTTTGCCTTTTCCAGCATTTTATCCAACTCTTGAGTTGGAGAAGCGCCAGATGGCTTGTTAGAAATTCTGGGAGCAGCTGTTGGCCCATCAAAATCCTCTGCTAGTTCCGGATATACTTTTGACCAATCTGGTTCAGCATGAGGTGGCTCAAATGCGCTTAAGAAGAAAATTGCTGCCTCAACAGATAATCCTATCATAAGCATTTGATTTGCTCCTGGTAAGTGCAATATTTTAAATAATGCTCCAACAATTACTACTGCTGCACCAATACCGTACACTTTCGGCATTATGGTCTTGAACATTAATTCCGCAAATCCGCCTTTCTTTTTACTCATTGTCTTAAAGTTTTAATTTAATACTAGTTTATAAGTTTAATCTATTTGGTTCAATTTATCAAATATTAAAATTCAGCTCCTGAGGATCTACCAAGGTGAGTCATCGCATTTCTGAATCCTATATATGCTCTTGTAGAATCTTTAAATTCAAACGTTCTTGTTCCTGTCTCTAAGTAGTATGCAACATCTTTCCAAGAACCTCCTCTAATAACCTTTTTAGGGAAAATATCAGGATTGTATCTTGGGTGATCAGGATCAGTTCTTTTCTCAATGTACTGTGGGTTCAAATCCCAGACCAATGGAACAGATGCAGGGTTGAAGTCATCTAAACACCATTCTGAAACGTTCCCTGCCATGTCATAAAGTCCGTAGTCATTGGCAAAATAAGATGCCACTGGCGCTGTATAAGCAAAACCATCATCGTAGAAGTTACCTCTACCTGGCTTGAAGTTAGCTAGCATACATCCTTTTGAGTTTCTTATATACGGGTTACCCCAAGGATATTTAGCCATATCCCTTCCGCCTCGAGCAGCATACTCCCACTCTGCTTCGTTAGGTAATCTGAATGAAGGCATTGGGACTTCGCCAACACTTCTTCTATAATCAGCCCAATAGGCCGTTCTCCATTTAGAGAAATACACTGCTGCTTCCCAGTTTACTCCAACAACAGGATAATCATCATATCCTGGATGCCAGTAGTAATAATCCATAACAGGATCTCCCATGTGATGTGCAAAGTCTTTTACCCATACTGTTGTATCAGGGTAATAATCACTCATAATTTTTTCCTCACCCAGAACACTTATAGAGTCCTGCATAATAAGGTCTATGAATTGACGATACTCATTATTGGTTATCTCGGTATCATCCATGTAGAATGAACCAATTGTAATTTGCTTGTTAAAATTAATTTGCGTTGATGCAGGATCTTCATCGGCCTGACCCATATGGAACGTACCTGCTGGTATTGGCACCATACCGTACGGCCTGACCATTACCCAGCCTTCTCTACCTGGAACGCCCACTAGTTCTCCACCATCACCACCGGCTCCTCCGCCTAGTCCTAATAGTCCGCAACCACCAAGCAGGGCAGATGACAACATTGCCAACGAGTAGAAGAATCTTCTAATTACTTTACGCATAACACTCTTTCTTTAATTCTCTAACTGTCATTAAGTTAAAGCCAACTAGTTTAGTTTAAATTTTGAAGCGGAAATATATAAAAAAAAATCTATTTAAAATGTCCGAAGTCAGATTTTCAACTCCTTTAATTTTAAATATATTTTACAAATTGTTTA
>NZ_JAVJUY010000191.1:0-7765 GCF_040220315.1 Fulvivirga sp. | reverse complement strand
CATAAGTAATGAACTTGTGAATACACCAACTACCAGCCATGACTTTTAGCTGATGCCAACAGTTTTAAATAGTTATTCGTTTTTTTGTGTCTTGTCGATTGTCCCAAAAAGATAAGATTTCAATTCGGTTTCCATTAATTTCATAGAATATCAAATAGACTTTCATTACTACAACTCGAGTTTTCTTATTTTCAGTAAGACGGCCAATAAATTCACTGTCTGAAAGGGTATTTAATAAGTCGTCAATCTCATTTAACAATTTTAGACTGTATTTGGTGTTGCCATTTCGCTGGTTGTAAAAATCTAAAATGTTTTTTAGCTCATTGTTAGCCTTGGATGACCAAATTATTTGTTTTTTAGCCATTCTCTCATTTCTGTCATGACTTGACCATGTTCTTTGAAATTGCCTTTTTTGATTTCTTCACGACCAATCTCTATAGATTTCTTTTGTTGCTCATTAAGTTCGTACAATGACTGTTCAGAGCTGTCAAAAATTGTCTGAAGAGCCCGTAAAAAATTGATGTCCTTTGAGCTTTTGATTCTTGAAATTAGGTTGTTCTTTAGTTGAATGCTGCTATCCATTTTTCTATGTTGTAATGGATTTTAAAAATACGAATTATATTCCAAATGTGCTATTTCAGGGGGTTGAAGCTGTACATTATTGTGGAACTAATGTCATGATTTTTACTTATCACTAACTAATTGAAAGTTAATAAGTTATAGGTTTGCTTAACCGCCCTGCCCATGCTCTAACACCTGAGAAAGTTGATATTCTAACATCATTTCGAACATTAAGTAATATTTGAAGGAGGTTTTAGCGCTTGTTTGGAGTGGTGGTAAATTTAATACTGTATTAAATCAATCTACCTTGCTATAGTTATCACCAACATAAGATATACAAGTGGGGTGCCTGTTTCAGAAGCCAGCTTACCCATTTTCTCAAACAGGTTATCGACAACTCCTTTACGGCCGGATAATTCACTTAAATTTTTTGACATGCTGCAGTTTTAGTAGTGCAAACTTTTGAACTCAGCGCAAAGGCCTATTATCAACTACTAAATTTACTTTCAACTGGGCAGGAATGCAATTTGAGAGGGGGTTAATATTTTGAGGAGGGTAATGATGGGTTGGGTAGCGCTCTGTGTATAGTACGTATCCTGCAGGACATTGTGTATAGATTTTGTTGCGGAGCGTTTAGTGTGTATTCTAAAAGCTGTATGAATACATTGCTAAAGAACCTATAGTGTAGCTAATGATATTCACAATAAATGTCGTCTTAAGAACTTGAGATTTCTTATAATACCTTTTCAATAATAAATAATTCACTAGTCCTTCGATTAGCAATGTCAATAAAAAAGCGATTGCGTAAAACATTACTAACAAATTGAGTCCTTCTGCTCCGCTTACTTCATTATTGCTTACCCAAGGGAACCAAACTACTAACCACCACCCACCATTTAAAATCATTGACCCTATTATTCCAATTATTCCACTAATCAAATTGGAGAGCATTGTAGTCTTATAAATCTTTTTATTAAACCATTTATAGGTTAAAAAGTAGCTTATTCCCAGGCATTCAATTAGGATTATCGCTATCATAAATACCCATCCTTGAGGAAGGAAAGCATAAATGCCAAAGCTCACATTTAATAATATCATTTTCTTCTTTAAAAACTTTACAGTCTAGTGTAAAATATGTTTTAAACCATTAATAACCACTGTTGTGAGCCGTTTTATAAGATTCTCTTTCGGAGATCGTAGAATTGAGTTAATATCCCGAGATTCAGATTTTTCAATGTGCCCTAATAGCTCATAAGCAAACTTGGCCGCATTCTTTATGGCTAATGGTTTATTGCTATCAGTTTTGTCTTTGGCCAAATCCATAACTCCTTTAATAACACCTACGTGTTTGTATTTTTGCAAGTATTGAATTGCTCCTAGTGCATAAGCCTCCATATCTAATCCATTAGCTTTACGTGATGCAAGTTCTTTGATACTTTCCTTTTTTGAAGCACTATCTACAACCACTGAACCTGAACTAAAATCATCATCAGTGCAGACATTAAAATCTAACCAATTAGGCTTAGATTTCGCCAATGACTCAGAATATTTTAATATTCGTTCAGATAGTTTATAACTCTCATTGTCTGGTTCAAATGTTTCTCCTTGATACTTTCCCATTTCATAATTAAAGACGGTTTTGGGAATTACAACGTCACCCATTTTTACTCCTTTATCTTTTAACGTTGCACAACAACCAATAAATAAAATATAAGCGGGTTGATATTTTTCGATTATATGCATGATGGCTGCTGCATTGTGAGGCATTCCCATTCTCGCACAGGCAAATGTTAGTACAAGCTGTTCACTTTGGTCAAATTGTAGTTTGGTCGCTTCAACTTCACCAGACATTGGTATTCTATTGTCAAAGGCTGAGTCTGTCTCATAAAAAGCGTTCATTTCTTCTGCAAGTGCAGAGGCAATAAGATACTTATAAGTCGGAGTTTCATCCTTTATTTCTTTTCCTATCGTGCTCATGAGTAAAACCCTTTAATAATGAACACTCCGTTTTCAGCATACCCAGCGATATCATGATTCACGTGTTTTGAAAGGTCAACACCAGAAAATGAAACACCACTACTAAAACTTACTCCAGGCCCCATTGTTATTCCACCTATCTGTACTGGAATTCTTGGTGTAATTCTTCCATTTTCAACATTAAAGACATCACTAAATTTATATCGTCTAATATTCATCTTTTTCAATGTTTTAATATAGATCTGGCTATGGTAAGTGCAGGGTTTTGGAACCGACTCTTGTTTCGCCAATTCCTAATATTATTTGGTAGTAATGCCTTCATTTTTTTAATCAGTCAGTTCATGTTTACAACACCCGAAATTGACAACTGGATTATTAAAATGGAAGATCGTCTGATTCGTCTTTTTGCTTTTTGACGATTTTCAAATTTGTTATAAATTTTTTCCAAAAGTATTTGCCTTTTTTCGTGAATTCATTGTGAATATGTAGGTTTTCGTTATCTGTTACTTCTTTGATAAGTCCTGAATGGCGAAATTTTTCAACTACTAGGTGATCCATATTGTTAGGTATATTCTTTCTTATGCTTATACTCGAACCAAGTTCACGGAAGAAATCAAATAAATCGGATTCTTTAAATTCAGTATATTCTTTATCAAATTTTTCTTTTTCAGATTGGTTAAATGTTTCATCAGTTTGTTGTTTAACAAGTTCCTGTAATTGAAACTGTTCTTCTTTTAATGAGTTTATCTCTTGTTTAAGCATTTTATTTGTCTCATCTCGTTCGTTTAACTGGTCTGTCAGAATTGTTATTCTTTTGTTTAAATCTGCTTTGTCACGGTACCTAGCTCGAATATTTTCTAAAGTACTTTCTTCTTCAGCTATCTTCTGTTTTGATTGTATTTCAAATACTTGTTGTTCTAGTAAATTCTGTTTCCTGCCACGCCAACTTTTCTTTGAAATCCAATCAAATAGCCACATAATGTAGGGAAGTATACCAACGTAAAAGGCCGCAAATCCTAGTGGTAATAGAAGTGTTTGAGTTAATGAAGAATAGTCTTTTGTTATAAGGACTATTCTTTCTATAACTACTATGTCGGAGAATAAAATTATAATAATTGCCTTCCAATTGAATGCAATCCAAGCAAAAATAAAAGACCCAATAAAGGGATTTTTAATTCTCTCTCGCGAAGATTCAAAAATTATATTAAAAAGTTCTTTCATTTTTAAATGTTACACAAAATCTAGGTAACAAACATTGATGTTTGTTATATCTTATTATCTGAAAATAACAGGATAAAAGGTATTGTATATTTAATAACGAGAACTAATATATCAAATTTTATCTTGCTATTGTTATAAAATACGCTTCAAGATTTGTGATATTCACTAACTAATTGAAGACTAATTAGTTATAGATTGGCTCAACCTCCTTGCCCATGCTCCAACACCTGAGAAAGTGTGTAAACCAAGATCACTTGGAGGGCTATTAGAATAAAAAGGAAACTTCGTAGCTTTTTTGGAGTGGCGGTGAGTTGAATCATTTGGTATAGTCCGCTTACAGCCAATACAGCATGAAACAGCGTAAAAATGGGTAGTACATACTTCAGTGCTCGGTCGAACTCGGTAAGGTGTCCGTCCGGGAAGCCGAGGTAAGACCAGTCAAGATAATTGTACAATGCGGCTGCTGCACTTACCAGCACAAGAAGGAAAAAGGCGAGGCGGTTTTTTAGAGTAGGGGACAATGTTTTTTTTGGCTAAAGTAGTTAAAAAAGGGATTGCGTGTTCCGCCAGTGGTCGGACAAGCAATCCTGCAATGTCAATGTAATTTAACTGTCATGCCGGACTTGATCCGGCATCTCTTAGACCCTGAAATAAATTCAGGGTGACCTACTAATTTTAATTAGTCATTCCGGAATGAAATGGAGGAATCTTTGCCATAAAGAAAGATTGATTACATGTTCATTTTTATCGGCTAAAAACGAACTTATATAGAGTTAATTCACCACTTCACCCGCTGCTCTTCCTCACTGGCTTTAATTAATTTATCGAGCCTTGAGAGTCGGGTTTTTTCTTGTTTGGCACTCATTACCCAATGAACGCACTGTTTTTTATAAAATGGAGGTTGGTTGTTATGGAATTTCCAGGCCTTCTTATGCTCTTTGAAGAGTTGCTCATATTTCCTCGCGAGTGCTTCGGGTCTATTTTCGTAAGAATAAATCTTAGATTTAGACTTTAGAGAATAGGCTTTAAGTCCGGCTTCTTCCATAAGGCCTGCTTTTTTTAGTTGAGCAACCTTTTTAATATTTACAGCACTCCAGGTGCTATCACTTCTCCTTGGTGTAAACCGTACACAGTAGCATTCATCGTCAATAGCCCTTCTTACGCCATCAATCCAGCCAAAGCAAAGTGCCTGGTCCACAGATTCTGGCCAGGTGATGGAAGGCTTGCCAGTTGCTACTTTATAGTAGCCAACAATCAACTCGGTTTCAGTCTTATGGTTTTCTGCTAACCATTTGCGAAAGTCAGAAGGAGTTTTAAAGAAAGTTGCTGCTGATTTTTTCATTGATAGAGTAGAGATAATTTATTCAATAAATGAAGGCTTTAATTTAAATCTGAAACCAATTCTGACTTCATAACTCCAGTGGCTTAAATCTCTTCATTTGATTGTTTTATTCATTTATAAATTATTATTTATGTTCTGATTTAATTTCTTTTTTAAAGTTATGGCATTTCAATTTGCTTTACTTGGTAAGAGTAATCTATATGGGAGAATACTCATTTTTGTTCTGTTCATACTAATTACAGTACTGTTATCATCAGAATCATCATTTTTGTTAGGTGAACCTGTGTTAGGCCCTAAAATAGGAGGGTCTATATTTTCCATATTGCAAATTGGATTTTTGCTTTACTCAATTCAGTTATTAAAGGCATTAGGCCCTGTAAGTAAAAATATCATTAGATTTCTTTACATATATGCCATAGTTGGTGCTGTTGTTGGTTTATACATTGCTAACCCTTTTGTAGAGATATTTGATATATTCACTAGACGTTATCTTTACATTCTTTTTCATATTATTAATACAGGACTTTTCTTACTAATATCATTCTATATATTACGTGACATTTTTGCTTCAAAAGCTACACATTCAGATCATATTTGGGGCGCTTTAGTTGCTTATTTGCTCACTATCTTTGTTTTCGGAGATATATACGAAATAATTACACTAATTAAACCGGGCTTGCTAGGGCAGGTTTATGAAATGGGCTGGCCGAATTATCTGCAATGTGTCATGTACAGCATGAATGCCATGTCAGGAATTGACTCTGCTTATCCGGATTCACATAGCTTACTGAAGAAAATAGCCATTTTAGAGTATATGATTGGTAATCTGTTTCTTGTTGTGATACTTGGCAGATTGTTATCACATCCTTTAAAAAAATGAGATCTAAATTATTAAGCCTACTTTAAAAAATCAGGTTTTTTAAACTTTGGATTTGGGTAGTTATAAAAGCCTTCGCCCGTTTTAATGCCTAGTTTTCCTTTATCGATGTAATGCTCCTTTACATAGGCAGCATTGGCTAATTTCTGCTTATCGTTGAGCAGGGTGCCCCAGTGTTGCTCAATATTATAAGCTGTTTCTAATCCCACTACATCTAAAATCTGGAATGGCCCGGACACAAACCCTGAAACCATCATGGTTTTGTCTACATCTTCAAAGGTGGCAACGCCATTGGCCACTAATGCCATCGCGGAAGAAACAAATGGCACCAAAATGGAGTTGAGGATGTAGCCATTTTGCTCTTTATTCAGCTGTACCGGCACCATGCCTATGTCTTTGGCAAATTGAGTGGTTTTTTCAATAACAGCTTCATCCGTACTTGTATGCCCCATTATCTCCGCAATGTTATTTTGCCAGATGTAGTTGGCAAAGTGCATGGCTAGAAAGCGTTCAGGTTTTGACACAAACTTCACAAAATCGCTGGGTAATAACGTAGAAGAGTTGGTAGTAATAATGGCTGAGTCGTTTATGTGTTTCGATAACTCCTGATAAAATGAGGCTTTAATTTTGGGATTTTCCGGAACTGATTCACTCACGAGAAAAACATCTTCACAAGCCTGTTTAATATCTGTAGTGAAGGACAAGTTGTCTATGGCCTTATCAATTTGTGTTTGATCTGAGCCTTTATCTAAGTAGATGCGAGCATAGCGCTGGTGAAATTTTCTGCAGGCTTCGAGTCCACTGTCGTTAGCATCATAAACAACTACCTTAAACCCGCTGATGGCGGTTTGCCATGCTATTTGTGAGCCTAAGGTTCCACCTCCGGCAATCATAATTTTTGTCATGCAAGTGTTTCTTTAGTGAGATACTCCAGCCCAAGTGCTGCTTTCAATTCAGATATTATTTTTTGAACATCCGATAATTCTGAGTTTTCAAAACGCAAGAGCGTGTAGGTCTTATTGGTTGTTTCAAGGTCGATAAAATAATGCATATTGGAAGTGCTATCATTAAAAGCATTTGAATCCTGAAACTCTTCGAAGGCAGATATACTGAGGTCTTTAACTTCGTTTAATTTAAATATTTTTGTAAATGACCCGAAGATCTTATAATAGCTGATTTCGTTTTTATGGTTATCTATCGTAATGGAATTGGGTATTTCCGTTTGCTTTAATAATTTATAGCCCGGGTATAGCGATAAAAGTGCGGCCAGTAACGCAAATGCTCCGTTGAGGGTTATAAGAGTTAGTGGAATAGCAATAAGCAAAAGGATAAAGGCCACCAATGATATACCTGCTACTACTTGCTTCGATGTAATGTAAACAGATGCACCTTTTATCAGGATAGAATATCCTTCAGATTCAAAAACCCTTTGGGAACTTTCGCTTATCACCTACGTAAGTTACTAAATTGAACTTAAAATTTCAGAAAATGGACCTATCCAAACTTATTACATACATTTTAATACCTACCGCAATGTACGCCAATGCCCAAGAACTCCCATTTAGAGAAGTATCAGATTATCCGGATAAGTACACTGCAGGAACTACAGTGGCAAGAATGATTGAGGGGCTAGGATTCCGCTATTACTGGGCGACAGACTCTTTGAGAGAAGAAGATTTAAACTATAAGCCAAGTGCAGATGGTCGTACCACTTTGGAAACTTTGCATCACATTTATGAAATGTCATTTATGATTAAGAATGCTACTATAGGAGAAGTGAATCAGCG
>NZ_JAVJUY010000190.1:0-20504 GCF_040220315.1 Fulvivirga sp. | reverse complement strand
TTTTTCTGTAATCGTTAATAACCGCATACAGTTTAGACTCTTCAGCACTCAGGCAAACGTCTACATTCTTAGGTTGTTCTGTAGTTGATGGAGATAAAGCAAGTAGCAGGGAAATAAAGAGATTGAGCATAATCAGGAATTTTGTACTACTTTCTAAACGACAAACAATTAACTAAGTTATTTTAAACCCGTACAAAGCCTATTCCATACTTTAAATCCATCCTGTATTTGCTTAACTTCGCAATCTTCAAAAGCAGCTTTTAACCGCTAAATAGCAATTAAAAATATGTCAGACACAGCAAAAATAATTTATACAATTACAGATGAGGCGCCAGCCTTAGCTACACGATCATTATTACCTATTGTTCAGTCGTTTACCAGCTCGGCTGGAGTAGCAGTAGAAACCAGAGATATTTCATTGGCTGGTAGAATCATAGCTAGTTTCCCAGAGTATTTAAGAGAAGATCAAAAGATGGGTGATGCTTTGGCAGAATTGGGCGAATTGGCCAAAACACCCGAAGCAAATATTATTAAGCTTCCAAATATCAGTGCATCCATTCCTCAGCTTAGTGCAGCAATTAAGGAGTTACAATCTAAAGGTTATGCACTACCTGATTATCCGGATGAACCAAAAACGGAAGAAGAGAAAAAGGTTCGAGCACGTTACGATAAAATAAAAGGAAGTGCTGTAAATCCTGTATTACGTGAAGGTAATTCAGACCGTAGAGCACCAGGAGCCGTAAAGCAATATGCAAAAAAGCACCCTCACAGAATGGGTGCCTGGAGCTCAGATTCTAAAACACATGTGAGTCACATGACTTCAGGGGATTTTAGGGCTAATGAGCAGTCGGTTACATTACCTAAAGCTACTTCAGTTAAAATTGAGCATCATAATGCCGATGGATTGGTAACGGTAATGAAGGACAACCTTGCGTTACAAGAAGGCGAAGTGATTGATGCTACTGTGATGAATAAGAAATCTCTCATTTCGTTCATTCAGGAGCAGGTGAAGGATGCGAAAGATAAAGGCGTTCTTTTCTCATTGCACATGAAAGCCACCATGATGAAGGTATCTGACCCTATCATTTTTGGGCATGCTGTTAAGGTATATTTCAAAGACCTTTTCGATAAGCATGGAGCAACATTTGAAGAAATTGGTGTAGATGTTAAAAATGGCTTTGGCGATGTCATAGCTAAACTTTCTGAACTACCTGAAGATAAAAAAGCTGCCATCGAAACTGATATCGAGGCTTGCTATAAGGCTAACCCAGAATTAGCAATGGTTAACTCTGATAAAGGCATAACTAACCTTCATGTACCTAGTGATGTGATCATTGATGCATCTATGCCTGCCATGATCCGTGAATCAGGCAAAATGTGGAACAAAGCGGGCAAAACTCAGGATACTAAAGCTGTAATACCTGACAGCAGCTATGCAGGTATCTATCAAGAGGTAATTGATTTCTGTAAAAAGAATGGCGCATTTGATCCAACAACGATGGGTACTGTGCCTAATGTGGGTTTAATGGCTCAAAAGGCAGAAGAATATGGCTCACACGATAAAACTTTTGAAATGCCTGCTGCTGGAACTATGAAAGTAGTAGATGCAGAAGGGAATGTACTATTAAAACATGCCGTTGAAGAAGGTGATATCTGGAGAATGTGCCAGGCAAAAGATGCTGCCATTCAGGACTGGGTGAAGTTGGCAGTAACAAGAGCCAAAGCATCAAAAACACCGGCCGTTTTCTGGTTAGATAAAAACAGAGCACACGATGGAGAGTTGATCAAAAAGGTTAATAAATACCTGAAAGATCATGATACCAGCGGACTAGATATGAGAATTCTTTCGCCAGAAGAAGCAACAAGGTTTACACTTGAGCGCATCGTAAAAGGTGAGGATACTATTTCTGTTACAGGTAACGTATTAAGAGATTACCTAACAGACTTATTCCCGATTCTTGAAGTAGGTACAAGTGCAAAAATGCTATCCATAGTTCCTTTAATGAATGGTGGGGGTCTATTTGAAACGGGAGCGGGAGGATCAGCACCAAAGCACGTTCAACAATTTGTTGAAGAAGGTCATTTACGTTGGGATTCATTAGGTGAGTTTCTGGCATTGGCTGCGTCATTGGAGCATTTATCAGAAAGCTCAAACAACAAAAGGGCGAAGGTACTGGCCGATACATTAGATGCTGCAACGGGTAAATTATTAGAAACAAATAAATCTCCTTCAAGAAAAGTAAAAGAATTGGATAATAGAGGCAGCCATTTTTATTTGGCCATGTATTGGGCGGAGGCATTAGCTGAGCAAAATGATGATGCTGAGTTAAAATCTCATTATGCTGGGTTAGCAGGTGCATTAAAAGAAAACGAAGCGAAAATCCTTCAAGAGCTGGAAGATGCTCAGGGCAGCCCGGTAGATATTGGAGGGTATTATCAGCCAGATGATACGAAGACGATTAATGCAATGAGACCGAGTTCAACACTAAATGATTTATTGTAATTCTTAATTTGAATAAAAATGAGAAGCCGTCTGTTTAAGTCGGCTTTTTTCGTCATTGTTATATGTCAACTTATTCGAGGACACGAAGCGATCTCTTGTTTATTTAGCAGTTACTTCTCCACATTGACTTGCTTTTAAGATCAGAGTTTTTTAATCAGCCTTACTAAGGTTCAAAACCTTAGTAAGGCTACTCGTGCCCTCATGGTTGTTGGTGTACCCTAGATCATGAATGTATTGATTTCTTCTTCGCAATCCCGATGACTACCGGTAGAATCCACCTTGTGTTTATGAAATAATTACTTCTCCTCATTGATAGTAATCGTATTAAAGGGAAGAAACCTGCTCCTGCATTCTAAACACATTCAATATTTCATCCACTTCTTGAGCCTCTTTAATTCTTTGTAGTCTTAAAAGCGCTTCTTTTTTGCCCAATAATGCTTTCGCTCTATTGGTTCTGTTCTTCAGGCTAATATCAAATTGTACAATGGCTTCCTCATATCTGCCCTTTGTTAATAACCAATCACCATACTGCTCAAAAGTAGGGTAGGCAATAAACGGAGGGCCTGAATCGTAAGAGCCGGCACTTTCCTGAGCAGTTGCCTTTTTCAACAGTTCTTCTGTTTTACTATCATTATTTTCAAGTTGGGCTACTAAAGCCTCCATCTGATACAGTACGGCTTGTGTTTTATCTATGCCCGATTGTGATGGGGCATACCGAGTAGGTCCCGCACTGCATAGGGCAATTCCGTCTTCTGTTACAACCAGTTTTGCTGCTTCAAGATGAGAATAAAGCGTGTCAATTTCTAATTGAATAGTGGCTGCATCTTTTTGGTCGAAGGCCATTAAACTTCTGAAAAAATGCATAGCCGACTTTTCCTGAAGCCCCAAACTTGAGTAGTCCACATTTACGGGGCTTAGTGATTCAGGCCATTGCCCCGATTCAATTCTTTGTTGATTCTGCATCATTATTAAATATGATTTAGAGCCTGTAGAATCATAATGATATCCTATCATATCTTTCAACATGTCTGCAGCTTTATCATAATTTCCTTGCTGTAGATAGCCATAATGCAGCCATGCGTAGGAATGATAGCCTCTTGCGTTACCATCCAGATTTTTTCTTTCCATTCTGTTTAGACTGGCCTGATAGGAATCTATATTGGAGCTTACTACCTCATTCCACATGCCAAGGGCCACATAAATGTGAGAAGGCATATGTAACGCGTGAGCAGCATCAGGGGCAACTTCAGCGTAATTGTTGGCAGCATTTATCGCTACTTGTGCAAATTCAGGATCGTCATTTGCGTGAATCATATAGTGTAGTGCGCCTGGGTGTGTGGGGTTCTCTTCAATAATACTAGCTGCTACAGCAGATGATTTTTTCAGGTTTTCGTTATTATCATAATCAGCCCATATTAAGCCCAAAGCATAAAAAGCAGCTATTTCCTGATTGCCAGGATTGGCCTCATACATATCAGCCATATGATTCACATAGTTTTTATTCCTTTCTGAAAGCTCACCTTCTCCATATAAGAGTTCAATACCCTTCCAGAAATTAGCTTCCAACTCATTTTCTGCTTTGGCAAGTCGCTCTTCTTTGGTTGCGCCCAGTTCCTGCATTACAGCCCTGCCTGCGTCCACATCCTGCAATCCCCATAGCGCTTTATAATGTGTCATGGCTTCGCCCCAATACACCATAACTTCTTCAGGATCCGCCTTTTTTGCATCAATAAAGGCCTCTCTTGCATCTTCATACTCAAAGCTGTGAAGCAGAAGCAAGCCCTTATCAAAGTATTCTTTGGCCTCGTCTGAAATACTAAAGTCATGGCCGAGGTCGCCTAATTGGGTTTCTTTTGATGATTCCTTTTTCTGGGTACAATTAACCAATAAAAAGACAATGGGGAGTAAGTAATAATATTTCATGGGATACAAATTATCCAATGAAGTTAATCAATTATTCATCAAGTTTTAGAAGGGCATCGATCACATTCTTTTGAGCTGTTTCCTTTTCAATAACTGTAGGAGGCGCAATTCTGTCTTCACAATCAGTCCAACCGCAGCGCTGGCAAGTAGTGTTTACAATTCTCGATTTAATGGCTGGATCGCTGATGAATTTAATGCGCTTCTTCGAATTGGCATCCACATAGAAACCAATAGTTACACTAATACTTTCCGATAAATTGGACACATTGGGAAAAGCTAAGGTAAGACACAAGTACTCGTCTTCAGTGCCATAATATTGAGAAATCTGAGCCCCGGCTAATATCGATGATGACTTATCAAGTTTAGTGAGTGATCTCAATTGCTTGATTAAACGTATTGATAACCATCTGCGGCAATAGGTTTCATTCAAAGAGTTAGTGTGTGGATTGTGCGAGCGCGATAAATGCAATTCTTTGGTAAGATCGTATGATGAAAAATTATCCGTGCCCACAAATCTCAGAAAAAATAGGTTTTTCAGTCCGAAATGCTTGGGAAGTATGTTCGTCAATCTTTGCATGATCATTTCGGGCGTAGCCTGGTATTTATCGATAAAACCGATCATCATACTTTCATTCCAGGTATCGGAAACGGCCATTTTATTAATGTCGGTAATCACTTCTTGCTCAGGTAGGATAAGGGCGGCACTGAAGTAAGAAGCTTTGTAGTTATTCAGTATGCCTTCAAAACCATGGGCTTTGTAAGGAGGTGTTTCAGCTGGCCGCTCTTTTAAACCCAATACATGAAATCCCAACTCACGGCCTATTAAAAAAGCTTCCTGTGCAGAAGTTAGTCCATTATGCAATAAAAGCTGTTTTTCCTTTTTCTGATAAAATGAGCGCAGATCCCTTAGCTCAGGGTAGGATGAGAGCTTTGTTCTATCAATGGCGATATTAAATTCTTTTTTCAGTAAATCCTCTAAAACAGCCACCGTGTTAGGTAATTGCTTCAGAGAATCGTGTTGCTTGATAAACTTCTTTACTGCAGCCTCAATGTCAGAAAAATAATTGTCGTTCATTTCCTGATAAGAGCGCAAAGCCGCATAATAGAAATGCTCCCCTCGCATTTCGTAATTACGAGCGATATTGATTATTGAATTTATAAATGCATGCACCTTTTCGGGTGAGTTAGATAGTAATTCAATAATCTTTTGAGGCTCAAGGCCGAATGTATCCAATGGAAACTCTTTGAAAAAGTCGGACTGAAGCAGGTTGATGATAGGCGTGAGCTTTTTAGAAACTTTCAATGATACCAACTCATCATAGGTCACGTCCAACGCCTTTGCCAATGCCAGAATTTTATCACCCTTAGGGTATTTCTTTCCCTTTTCAATCTCACTTAGGTAAGAAATCGATAGTCCTGAACTCTCAGAAAGATCTTGAAATGATAAATCCTTTTTAACCCTGAGGTCATGGACTTTGAGGCCGAGGATATGTTTTAGGGAAAAATTATCAGATACCATAATGTGCTTTTTCAAAAATACAGAGGGTTTTTATGATAAATGTTAAAAAAATGAAAAATATCTAGTAGCGAAATTTCGCTAATAAAGAAAATTTACTAAATTGCATACATATTAGAAATTATAACCTTAATTATATGACCACCACAACAGTAAAAACACTTCCTAAAACACACTCCATTCAGGTGTTAGGCAAGTTGAAAACAGGATACGAAGAAATCCTTACCGATGAAGCTCTGGCATTTGTGGAGGCGCTTCATAAAAAATTTAATGCTACAAGAAAGGAGTTGCTGGCAGATCGATTGATCAGACAAAAGCGATTTGATGCCGGTGAAAGACCGTCATTTCTTAGCAAGACCAGCGACATTAGAGAAAGTGATTGGTCGGTAGCTCCAGTTCCTGCAGAAATTCAGGATCGGAGAGTAGAAATTACCGGCCCCGTTGAGCGTAAGATGATTATCAATGCGCTTAATTCAGGCGCCAAGGTTTTCATGGCTGATTTTGAAGACAGCAATTCACCTAATTGGGAGAATGTAATTCAAGGGCAAATCAATCTAAGAGATGCAAATGACGGAACGATTTCTTTTGAAAACCCCATGAGTGGCAAAAAGTATGAATTGAATGATGAAGTAGCCGTTCTATTTGTTAGACCAAGAGGCTGGCATTTAGAGGAGAAGCATATTGTTGTTAATGGCGAACAGGTGAGTGGTGGATTTGTGGATTTTGGTCTTTACTTTTTTCATAATGTAGCTACACTCCTTAACAGAGGAAGCGCTCCTTATTTCTACTTACCAAAACTTGAAAACCATCATGAAGCTAGGCTGTGGAACGATGTATTTGTGTTTGCACAAGAGTATTTGGGAATTCCTCAAGGTACAATTAAGGCCACTGTTTTAATTGAAACTATTACAGCTGCTTTTGAGCTGGAAGAAATACTTTACGTGTTGAAAGAGCATAGTGCAGGACTCAACTGCGGCAGATGGGATTACATCTTTTCTTATATCAAGAAGTTTAGAAATGAACCTGGTTTTGTAACACCAGATCGCTCACAGATAACTATGGCTACGCCATTTATGAATGCGTATTCACTTGCCGTGATTAAAGCGTGCCATAAAAGAGGTGCCCATGCAATGGGCGGTATGGCTGCACAAATTCCAATTAAATCAGACCCGGAAGCAAACGAAAAGGCACTTGAAAAGGTAATGGCCGACAAAGTGCGTGAAGCTAGAATGGGACATGACGGTACATGGGTAGCCCACCCTGGATTAGTGAAAGTAGCCGAATCAGCTTTCAATAAATACATGGTTACCAAAAACCAGATTCACATTAAAAGAGACGATGTGGGTGTTTCAGAAAAAATGCTCTTAGAAAAGCCTTTAGGTACCATAACAGAGCAAGGATTGAGAACCAATATCAACGTTGGAATACTATATATCGAGAGTTGGCTCAGAGGCAATGGAGCCGCTGCATTATACAATTTGATGGAAGATGCAGCAACAGCAGAAATTTCCCGAACGCAAGTTTGGCAATGGCTAAAAAACGGAGCCAAACTTGACGATGGCAGAACAATAAATATTGACTTATACGAAGAAATCAAAAACGAAGAGCTCATTAAAATCAAAGATTTGGTTGGTAAAGACAACTATCAGAATGGGCAATTCAAAAAGGCCATTGAGTTATTCGATGAGCTAGTACTTCAACCAAAATTTAATGACTTTTTAACAACCCAAGCTTATAACCTAATTGACTAAAACTATGACTAAGGCAGATCAAATCGAAAAATTATACAACGAATGGATGACGAATCCTAGATGGAAAAATGTAAAGCGTAATTACATTCCGGAAGATGTAGTAAAATTGAGAGGATCCATTGTGGTGGAACATACGTTGGCTCGCAATGGTGCTGAAAAATTATGGAAAAAATTAAACTCACAGGACTTTGTGGCAGGGCTGGGTGCACTAACTGGTAATCAGGCCATTCAGGAAGTTACTGCTGGTTTGGAAGCTATTTATTTAAGTGGCTGGCAAGTGGCAGCAGATGCCAACCTTGCCGGGGAAATGTATCCAGATCAGTCATTATATCCAGCGGATTCAGTTCCGAAAGTGGTAAAAAGAATCAACAATGCTTTGATGCGAAGAGACCAAATACAGAGTGTTACTGGTGAAGGAGACATTGATTGGATGGTACCGATTGTGGCGGATGCTGAAGCAGGGTTTGGAGGTAATTTAAATGCTTTTGAGTTAATGAAGGCAATGATTGAAGCCGGAGCAGCAGGCGTACACTTTGAAGATCAACTTTCATCCGCCAAGAAATGCGGCCATTTAGGAGGAAAAGTATTAGTGCCAACACAGGAAGCAATTAATAAGCTTTCTGCTGCCAGATTAGCTGCCGATGTATGCGATGTGCCTACATTATTGGTAGCCAGAACGGATGCTGAAGCTGCCAATCTGATCACATCAGATATAGATCCTAGAGATCATAATTTTATTACTGGTGAAAGAACTAACGAAGGATTTTTCCATGTGAAAAATGGATTGGAGCAAGGTATTGACAGAGGGTTGAGCTATGCGCCATATGCAGATTTAATCTGGATGGAAACTTCCAACCCTGATTTAGGACTGGCAAGAGAGTTCGCTCAAGCTATTAAAGCGAAATATCCGGAGCAGATGTTGGCGTATAATTGCTCTCCTTCATTCAATTGGGCATCGAAGTTATCAGTCAAAGAAATGGAGACGTTCAGAGAGAATATTGCAGAAATGGGCTATAAGTTCCAATTCATAACATTGGCTGGATTCCATGCTTTAAATACTTCCATGTTTGAATTATCTAAAGCATACAGAGAAAGAGGCATGGCTGGTTACAGCGAATTACAGGAGCGCGAATTTGCTCTACAAGCTGACGGTTTTAAAGCTGTGAAGCACCAGACATTTGTTGGAACTCAATATTTCGATTCAATTCAAAATGTAGTGCAAGGAGGGCAATCCTCGACAACTGCTATGAGTGGCAGCACGGAAGAAGACCAGTTTAATACTGTGAAAGTGCGTAAAGCAGGCTAAAATTTAACCTGAACCAGGAAGAAGAGGCTATTCCATTTAGGTAGCCTCTTTTGTTTTTTATCAGTAGGGAGGAACGTATTTAGCCAGTAGGCGAACTGTTTTCTTTAAATTTTTCGTATACTTTCATAAGCATAACGGCAACAATCCCAAGGCATAATCCTACCAAAAAATCAGCTAGCAATGTAGGCCAAGCAATCAACAAGTCGTGGATAAAGTCGACATTGTGAGCATAAATACCTCCTCCAACCAGTATCATGGCAAGTGTTCCTAACACGGTTAAGCCACGGACCACCCAAGGTAATAGCTTTACCAATCCCTGACCTAATTTGGCTTTTAAACTGCTCTTGTTTTCACTACTAGCAATTAAATTCAAACCTAAATTATCCATTCGAACAATTAGGGCAACCAGACCGTAAACTCCCACAGTAGCAAGTAATGCTACTACTGTAACGACTGGAATTTGAATATTGAGCGGTTGATCGGCAACAGTACTAAGTGCTATAATGATTATTTCAACAGACAATATAAAATCAACAACTATGGCCGACTTAACCTTTTCATTTTCGTAGGTCGCAGCTTGTTCGTCATTTTGTAGTAATTGCTTTTTCTTTTCTTTCGATTCACGATGAAACAAGTAAGTATATACTTTTTCAACGCCTTCATATGCTAGATACAATCCACCCAACAATAGAATTGGAATGATCACGCCTGGCAGAAAAGCACTTAGTAGAAATGCAGCTGGCAATATGATTATTTTATTCAGCAAAGAACCCTTTGCTATTCGCCACAATACAATTAACTCACGAGAAGCTGAAAACCCCGATGCTTTTTCGGCATTCACGGCCAAATCATCCGCTAGAATCCCGGCAGTCTTTTGGGTAGCATACTTACTCATGGTCGCTACATCATCCATGAGTACTGCGATGTCATCAAATACAGCAAAAAACTTTGAAGCCATGTTTGGGATTATTGGTTTTGTGAATGCTAATATATCAAACCAAAATGGTTAAGAAGAATCAGTATCACATAATGTGTCTGAGTTGAGTTGCACCTCTCAATTGTTGAATCTTCACTAATTTTAAAAATAATAAGGCCGTTGAGTAGGCGTCACCTAAGGCAGTATGTCTTTCCAGGGGTTGGATATCATATTTTGTCAATAAAGCATCCAGGAAATAGTCTTTCTTTTCATAATTATGGCGGTCCATCGGAGATGTATTGAGTCTTATTGCCAACCGTGCAGTATCCACTAACCGATGACTCTTCGTCATTTTAGGATTGAATCGATTGAGCATGGCCAGATCAAAAGCACCATTATGAGCCACTAATACCGATTTTTCAATGTACTTTTCAGTTGTAGCTAATGCCTCATTCAAACTGATGCCATTTTTACACTTCTCTAATGTAATCCCGTGTACTTCGATGGATTCTGAGAGTTGAATGTCTTCGTGTTTGATAAACAATTCGATCCCCGATTCAACTTTGATTTCCAGATTTTGAATAGTTACCAACCCTATTGAAAGTAACTCTGCCTGGGTATGATCGAGTGAGGAGGTTTCTGTGTCTAGACATACAAATTTAATATTCTCCAATGGCGTATCATGGGAGATAAGGTTTGGGTTATGATCCTTTCCGAAAAGCTTCTTCCAAAACTCCATTAATTAAAATAGCTTAACTGAAACCTTACCTCCAGCATTTTTTGTAGCCTGTTTATCGGTTCAAAGGTATTACGCAAAATTTGCCGCTCTATTTTAGATAAAGATTCTATAGAGATATACCGCCCTGAGTTTTTGTTTTGAAAGCCGTTCAACGCCCGAAACCGCATTAGATATTCATAGCTCTCTGCGGCCATTTTATATAGTTCGGCATTATTCTTATCGTTTTTCTCGAGCCATTTGTAGCGGGCTAAAGTATTACTGCTAATGGATTCACCCGAGTTTAAAGCCAGCACCCTGGCGATATCAACCAAGGGCATCATAGCTCTTGCTTTAATGTCGAATCGATCCACATGCTCTCCGGATCTCTCCACAACAAAATTCTTGAAAAAGCTAAGTGGTGGCGGATTTTGCAAGCTATTTTTCGCCAAGAAATTGATGAAGATGTTGCCGCTTTTAATTTCATTTTTCAGATGCTTTCCCAATTCATCTACCAATTCTTTTGCACCGTACACGTGACGGTAATCAAAGAAGATAGTTGAAAGCATCAAGGATTTTTCCTGCGGTTGATGTATCCAGCCTGAAAAGTATTTTTTCCATTGGTTGAGGGGCTGACACCATTTTTCGTTGCCGCCCATCATCTCAGCAGGGCACATCTCAAAACCGCAAGCTTCTAAATTGGAATTTATTTTTTGAGCCAACTTTATAAAATAAAGCCGCGTGGATTCATCCTGATTATCTTCATAAATAAGTGCATTATCCTGATCAGTTCGGATGAGTTGCTCTTGTCGTCCTTCGCTTCCCAAACTTATCCAGGCAAATTTTGCCGTTGGCTCCCCAGTTTCCTGTAGAGCAAACTCAATGCATTTATGGATGGTGATGTCGTTTATATGGGAGGCTAATGAACTGACCAATTGGATGGATACATGCTGCTCAAGATAAAAGTTGATTAAAGCATCTGCCTGATTGCGTAATTCAACAAGTTCAGAAAGTTCTGATGCCTGCTCCATCGTATAGCCCAACGTTATGGGGTGATTCTGGCTGGCATCTGTCAAATCGTGATGGCTAAGTATTCCAACAGGCAAACCTTTTTTTACCAGACACAAATGATTGATTTTATGCTGCAGCATTTTGAGGAGATAGGAGGAGAGCGGTTTGCCTAAGTTCATGGTAATAACATCAGGGGTCATGATCTCCGAAATGGGTTGGGACACAGCAACTTTGCCTGTTGCTACCTTCGTTTTAAAGTCTGTTTCAGTAGCAATACCTATGGCTTTTTGTTCGTCATTACAGATAATGATTGAGCCAATTTGTTCCTTGGTCATTAGACCGGCAACATCCTTTATTAAATCGGTTGATTTGCAAGTAATGAGCGCTCTTTTGGGTTCAGCTAGCGGCTTATTCCAATTGAGTAATGACCCTGATTCTTGAACGGGCACCATTTTTTGAGTGGGGCCTTGTTGAACATCTGATTGCCCTCCTGCCAAGCCTGAAGCAAAGAAAAGAGCAATTTTGCTATTACTTTCAAGATGCTTTTTAAATTCCTCAATTGGTATTCCATATGCCAAAGCCTCTTCCTCACATCGGGCATCAAAAACATAAGGCTTTCCCGATAGCATCGAGCGCACTCCAAACAAATCACCTTCATCGCAGATATCGACAAGTTCTTTAGCACCCGTAGAAGTTTGACGCTCAAGATGCACCAGACCTTCTTTGACTACATAAAGATAGGGAGAGCTTGAATCTCCCTGCTTAAATAAATACTCTCCCTTATTGGCGTATTTTACAATTGCTTTCTCGCATAACATCAACAATTCGGTATCTGAAATTTCCTCAAAGGGTGGAAATTTCTTTAGAAAATCCGCAATTCGCGATGCTATGACATTCGTAGCCATGACCTACTTTGCGCCATCCTTAATAGCTTCCACCACTTCCGGATTCAATAGCGTTGATGTGTCACCCAAATTAGCTGTATCCTTAGAGGCTATTTTTCTCAGAATTCTACGCATGATTTTACCGGATCGAGTCTTTGGCAATCCGGGTACGATCTGAACTTTATCAGGCTTGGCAATTGGACCGATAATTTTGGTAACCGTATCTCTGATCTCATTGATCAGGTTGTCTTCAGTTCTCCCTTCCATATCACAGATCACATACGCATAAATGCCCTGCCCTTTGATATCGTGCGGATAGCCAACAACGGCTGACTCAATCACTTTCGGGTGTTCATTAATCGCATTTTCTACTTCTGCCGTGCCCATTCTATGTCCCGAGACATTAATCACATCATCTACTCTGCCTAAAATTCTGTAGTAGCCATCTTCATCACGTTTTACTCCATCGCCTGTGAAATACATACCGGGATAGGTAGAGAAATAGGTTTGTTTACATCGCTCATGGTCGCCATAAGTGGTTCGCAGCATGCTTGGCCATGGAAACTTGATGCACAGATTTCCTTCCACGCTATTGCCTTTCAATTCTTTGCCATCCGCATCAACAATGATCGGCTGAATACCGGGTAATGGAAGTGTGGCATACGAAGGTTTAGTGGGCGTAATACCTGCAATAGGTGAAACCATAATGCCGCCTGTTTCCGTTTGCCACCAGGTATCTACGATAGGGCATTTTCCTTTACCAACATGGGCATGATACCAATGCCAGGCTTCTTCATTTATTGGTTCACCAACAGAGCCGATGACTTTAAGAGATTTCAATGAATAAGGTTCAATCGGTTCCGTGCCATAAGCTTGCAAGGCACGAATGGCTGTTGGAGCGGTGTAGAATTGATTGACTTTATATTTATCTACGATTTGCCAGAAACGACCTGCATCTGGGAAGGTAGGTACGCCTTCAAACATTACTGTGGTCGCACCTGATAGCAATGGTCCGTAAACGATATATGAGTGACCGGTAATCCAACCCACATCCGCTGTGCACCAGTAAACATCGCCTTTATTGTATTGAAACACATTTTCGAAGGAATAGCTCGTATAAACCATATAACCTGCGGTTGTATGCACCACTCCCTTAGGTTTTCCGGTTGATCCTGAGGTATACAGAATGAATAGCATATCCTCTGCATCCATTTCTTCCGCTTTGTTATCTGTCGATTGACCTTCTATCGCATCGTGCCACCAGATGTCTCTGCCCTCCTTCATAGTCACGTCTTCACCTGTTCTTTTGAATACGATTACTTTTTCTATGCTAGAAGACTTTTCAAGAGCTTCATCCACCACTTCTTTAACAGGAATAGATTTGGCACCTCTGAAATTTCCATCTGATGTCAACACCATTTTTGCGGAACAGTCTTCAATTCTATCGGCCAATGCACTCGATGAAAACCCTGCAAATACTACTGAATGAATCGCGCCAATTCTAGCGCAAGCTAGCATAGCCACAGCGGCTTCAGGAACCATAGGCATATAAATAATTACCCTGTCACCTTTACCTACGCCCTGCGCTTTCATGGCATTGGCAAATTGATTGGTTTTCTCAAAAAGTTGACGATAGGTAATTTCCTGATTAGGCTCATTAGGGTCGTTAGGTTCCCAAATTATGGCGGTTTTATCTCCCAACGTAAACAAATTTCGTTCGAAGATATTTTCGGTAATATTCAACTTGGCGTTGGTAAACCATTTCACATCAGGGACGTCAAAGTTCCATTCTACCACCTTATCCCATCTTTTTTGCCAATGAAAGGAGTCGGCAATTCTTGACCAGAATTCCTCAGGATTAGTTACACTCTTAGCATATTCATGGAAGTACCCGGTAAGGGTTTGTATTTTATTACTCATAATTCATGTGTGTTTTATGGTTATGTTATTCGATTAATTCTATGGCTAATTCTTTTACTTTATTTACTAAATGTTTAGTGCTAAAGGGCTTGGTAATGTACAGGTCTGCACCAGCATCATACCCTTTTTGTATGTCTGCTTCCTTGTCCTTGGCAGATAGAAATATGACCTTCGTACGCCTATTTTTCCGTTTGATGTATTCACATACTTCGTAACCATCAACAAAAGGCATCATGATATCCAAAATAACAATCTCGGGTTTTTCAGATTCCACTATTGTCATGGCTTCGGATCCATCTCTCGCGATATAAACCTCGTACCCAATTTTCTTAATTAAGAATTCGAGTGACATTATAATATTCGGTTCATCATCAACAATTAGCACCTTTATCATATTCGCTTAATTTAATGGTATCAAACATTGAAAGCGAGCCCCACCGGTTACGCTATTCTCAACCCAAATTTTACCTCTGTGCAACTCAATTATTTTTTTACTGATCGTTAATCCAAGACCACTACCTTCAGGTTTTTTGAGTGTCTGATTTTTAGCCTGATAGAAAGCTTCAAAGATTAACTCTCGGCTTTCGGGCGAAACACCCGGGCCGTTGTCTTCTACTATAAAACTAAGATTACCATCGCCATTTTGGGCATTGATGATAATTTTTCCGTTAATTTCGGGGCAATGCTTGGTGGCATTACTAATTAAATTGATCACCACTTGCATTAATCGGTCTTTGTTCCCTTTTATCATAGGAAGCGGTTCTTGTATGTGAACGTCCAGATCAATATTCTTTTCTTTAATTACTTGTCTCAGTCGGTCTAATGAGTCGGAAATGATGTCTTCAAATTGGATGTCTGAGAGCTCCAAATTCAGCTTGCCCGATTCCATTTTTTCTAAATCCAACACCTGAGAGATAAGTCTATCCATGCGTTTGGTCTCACTAATAACAGTATCCAGAAATTTGGATCGTTCCTCATCTTCCAAATCCGGGTTGTCATGTATGATTTCGGACATGGCTCGAATAGAAGTTAATGGTGTGCGCATCTCATGCGTTACTGTAGAGATAAATTCATCTTTTAGCTGGTCCAATTTCTTTAATTCTTCGTTGGCTATTTGTAGTTGCTGTGTAGCAATTTCTAATTCGTCAGACTTTTCTTTTAATGCTTTATTATCGGATATAAACCTTCTCGATTCCTGAAGAATATCGAAAACTTCATTCATAGAAATATTATCTTCTTTAACAACATTGGATATTAGCACTCTGGAAGAAGCAGAACCTACTACACCTGCAAGCAATTTTTCGGCATAGTTTACCAATCGAAAGTCTGCACGTAGGCTTTCACTATTGATCTTGTTGTTGATCATGAAATTACGAAATGCCCTGTTGGTTCGCTCTTCCCCAATGAATTTATTGAGCAACGATTTTATATCTTGAACATAGGCGGTTCCTTTCCAAACTATAGAGCTCTCGTAAACTGTTGAGTATTGGAAAATGTCCACAAATACTTCGGCCTGATTAATCTCTTTACTCGATTGTTTTGATAGCAGGGATACCACCACATAAGTGAGGAGGTTAATGAAAATACTCCAGAAAAAACCATTAGTAATGGGGCTCAGGTTATCTACACCCAAAAAGTTATTAGGACTTAAATAACCAACTCCAAATGGGCCATCAATTATAAACTGCTCAGGAAGAAGTCCCGTACTGACGATTGTTGGCAATACCAATGTGTAAAACCAAATGGCAAAGCCTGACAAAATACCTGCAATGGCACCTGAGCGGGTTCCGTTTTTCCAGTACATACCCAGCAAAACAGCCGGGGCAAACTGGGCAACGGCCACAAAGGAAATTAGGCCAATTGATACAATGGAGAAACGATCGGAAACGTACTTGAAATAGATATAGGCCAGTAGTAATATGGCAGCTATCAGTATTTGTCGACCTCTCAGTAGTACCTGACTTAAGTTGTTATTCTCTGGAGCGGAGAGTTCTGTGTTTTTTACAATGAGTGGTGTTAATATGCTGTTGCTAAGCATTACGCCCAGTGCTGTTGTTGAGACAATAATCATGCTCGTGGCTGCTGACAAACCTCCTAAATAGGTAAGCAACGCCAAAGGAGTATTACTCATTTGAAGTGGTATGGCCAACATGTAGGTATCCGCATCAACGGGATTATTTTGAAAAATTAATTTACCTCCAAGCGCTATGGGAATAACAAAAATGTTAATGAGCAACAAGTAAAGTGGAAAAAGCCACATGGCTTTTTTTAGGTGATTTTCATTCCTGTTTTCTTTTACGGTTACATGAAACTGCCGCGGCAAAAGCACAATGGCCAACATGGAAAGAATGTTAAGCCACATCCAGTTGGAATAACCACTGTCCGAAGGAATAGTTAGCAACTTCTCGATATCAGGGAGCACTGATGACTGCTGAAAAATATCTCCAAAACCATTAAAAAGGCCGAACGTAACATATAATCCGATAAAAATAAATGCCGCCAGTTTGAATATCGATTCAAAAGCGATGGCGGCAATCAGGCCGTTATTTTTAAGGTTACTATCAACGCGATTGGCTCCAAATAAGATGGTGAATATTGCCAATAGAATGGTGATGTAAAAGGCTGTATCATTAAAAAAGGCTACTGATGCAGAAGTGTATCCCGGGCTATCTCCGGTTAAAATAAGGAAGCTGTTGGAGATGGCTTTGATTTGTATAGAAATGTATGGTAATACGCCTACAGCACACACAAATGCAACAAGCCCGCCAATGAAAATATTTTTTCCATAGCGCGAAGACACAAAATCAGCAATAGTAGTGATGCGCTGTACTTTACATATTCGAATAATTTTGCGAATAACTATCCACATAAGAGGTGCCATGAGTAGCGGCCCAATGTAGGTGGTCAGAAAATCCAGTCCTTGGTTTGCTGCTCTACCAACACTGCCATAATAGGTCCAAGCCGTGCAATAAACCGCCATGGACAAAGCATAAATGTAAGGGTTATTCACCCAGCGACTTTCACTGTTGCGTTCAGCCCAATAGGCGATACCAAAGAGCAAGCCCAAATAAAGAAATGATAGCAATATAACCAGCCACTTAATTTCCATGATCTTTATCTTTTAAAAACCTGGTGGCGATATACCATAAGATGACAATAACCAGAATCCAGAAACCCGATAGAAATAAAATAAGTGGTGGAATAGTCCACGAAAAATTAAGGCGGTTGAAAATGTGAAGAATAGGAGAGTGAATCACTACAAAAAGCGTGATGAAGGTTATGATTAACACCTGATTCACTTTTTTATCCATTATTCTGAATCGTTAAAATTTAAGAATTTCAGTTTAACTAAAATTAATAAAACTGACAGTGCAATAACACCAATAAGGATAGAAAAAAGGTATGAAACCTGATGCGTGGATTCATAATAGAATCGGAGCAATAAAGTGATCGTGCCATAAGCTCCGATAAAATAGATAGAGGCTTTTCGTCCTAGTTTGTTCATGATATTTTGTTTAAAAAGGAAAGGCTAAGAGTATTCTTCTTAGCCCTTCCGTAAGAATTTTGAAAATTAGTGATCTGAAGCTGCTCCTGCTCCTTTAGGGAAACGGATGTCTTCTACGATTGCCTGTACATCAGCAGGTGGTTCAGCAGTTGCTCTCGACACAGCAAAAGAAACTACCAAATTTACAACCATGGCTACTGTGCCGAAGCCTTCCGGTGATATTCCGAACCACCAGTCTTCGGAAGTTCCACCACCAAAGCCACCAAGCTTATATTTGATCATGTAGAAAAGCATCAATAGAATTCCAACAACCATTCCGCTAATCGCTCCTTCTTTGTTCATTCGTTTGTCGAAAATTCCTAGAATAATGGCCGGGAAGAAAGATGCAGCCGCCAATCCGAATGCAAGTGCCACTACAGCTGCCACAAATCCAGGAGGGTTGATGCCAAAGTAACCGGCAACACACACCGCAACTGCAGCTCCGATACGCGCCCAAATCAATTCCTCTTTTTCAGATATATTCGGTTTGATTTGTTTCTTGATCAAATCGTGTGATAAGCTGGTAGATATAACAAGTAACAAACCTGCTGCTGTAGAAAGCGCTGCGGCAAGACCACCCGCGGCTACCAATGCAATTACCCAGTTGGGAAGATTGGCAATTTCAGGATTGGCAAGCACCATAATATCACGGTCGATAGTAAGCTCATTCTTTTCTGCATCACCTACATATTGAATTTTGCCATCGGCATTTTTATCGTCAAAGGCAATCAACCCTGTTTTTTCCCAATTTGAAAACCACTGAGGTACAGAAGCATATTCTTTATCTGACACTGTATTGATCAGGTTCGTTCTTGCAAAAGCACCAATGGCAGGTGCTGTGGTATATAGAATGGCAATAAACACAAGTGCATAACCAGCTGACATGCGCGCATCACGAACTTTCGGCACAGTAAAGAATCTAACGATTACGTGCGGTAAGCCCGCTGTACCCACCATCAAAGCAAAAGTTATGGCAAATACATCAATCATGGATTTTGAGCCCGAAGTATATTCGGCAAAACCAAGTTCAGTATGTAACTGGTCCAATTTATCTAAGAGATAAACTCCTGAGCCATCAGCCATGGTGCTCCCAAAACCTAATTGAGGAATTACGTTACCTGTTAATTGTATCGAAATAAAGAAGGCAGGAACCATGTATGCGAATATCAATACGCAATACTGCGCTACCTGAGTGTAAGTGATGCCCTTCATTCCACCTAATACGGCATAGAAAAACACGATTGTCATACCGATATAAACCCCTGTATTTACAGGCACTTCCAAAAATCTAGCGAATACAACACCCACTCCCCGCATTTGTCCTGCTACATAAGTGAATGAGACGATAATAGCGCATATTACAGCCACCGTTCTCGCTACGTTAGAATAGTAACGATCTCCGATAAAATCAGGAACAGTAAACTTTCCAAATTTTCTTAAATACGGAGCTAGGAGTAAAGCAAGAAGCACATAACCACCGGTCCAGCCCATAAGGTAAACCGTACCGTCATATCCCATAAATGAGATCAATCCTGCCATTGAAATGAACGAGGCTGCAGACATCCAATCTGCGGCTGTAGCCATACCGTTTGCAAGGGGGGACACACCACCACCTGCCACATAAAAATCTTTCGTAGAACCGGCTCTAGACCATATCGCTATACCGATGTAGAGAGCGAATGTAATGCCGACAATTATATAGGTCCATATTTGAATATCCATTGTTAAATTCGTTTAGGTTAATTACTAATCTTCGTGAACATCATACTCCTTATCGAGCTTGTTCATCCAGTTTACATAAACAAAGATGAGCGCCACGAAAACATAGATTGATCCTTGTTGAGCGAACCAAAATCCCAGTTTAAATCCGCCAATTTTTATAGTATTCAGAGCCTCTACAAATAGAATTCCGAACCCATAACTCACTAAAAACCAGATGGAGAGCAGTATTGCCAGAAAGCGCAAGTTCTTCTTCCAGTATTCCGTCATTTTTTCTTGATTGTTCATATTTCAGTTGATTTATTTTATAAGAATATATGTGTTTGAAGTCGCCATTGTGTGACATCGCCATCCGTTCCCGGACTATCTCTAAAGTCACCTCTGATGGTGTGGTACTCCAAAGTAATTTTGGCATTATGGCCATTGACATAATAATTGACTCCGATGTCCAGTGAAGTTATATTGTCTTCAAGGGCATCATAACTACCGGACTGGTAGGCGAAATATGGCATGATGTTGAGTCCGGGAATATAGTAGCCACCGTGAACATAAATGTTTGTGCCTGTTCCTGCCCAGCGGGAAACATAGTTTTCACCATAATCAAAACTTTGGAATGCGGCATAGGCATTGATGGCGCCTTCACCCAAAGGAGCATCATAAAATACATCCGCAGCGAAGTGCTGAACTATTTCGTGCTCTCCGGTGGCATTGTTAAATGTGCCATTGGCATGTCTGAAAAATCCTGTGCCCACACCCAATACTTTCTTTTTTCCAAAGTAAGTACCTACCTGATAAG
>NZ_JAVJUY010000189.1:0-15466 GCF_040220315.1 Fulvivirga sp. | reverse complement strand
TATAATCCTGCATAGCCCAATAATGCTCCTAATAAAAGTCCACCAAAAACTTCCACAGCAAAAAGCTCAACCACCGTTAGTATTTCTACGTTTTCTACCCCTTTGGTGGCTATTGCCAATATGGTTAGGAATACAACTACGCCAACACCATCATTAAATAAAGATTCACCAGCAATTTGAGATTCTAAGTTTTTTGAGACTTTGGTCTTTTTAATCATTGCCAACACGGCAATAGGATCGGTTGGAGAAATTAAGGCACCAAAGAGCAGGCAATAGATGTAATCAAGGTTAATACCTATCAAAGGTATTATGTAGTAAATAGCTGTGCCCGCAACGAATGTTGATAATAAAACCCCAACTGTGGCCAGGATTAAAATAGGCCATTTCTCTTCGCCTAATTTTCTCAGATCTAGTTCTAGGGCACCTGCGAAAAGTAAAAAACTTAACATAACCTGAAAAAGAACTTCAGAAAAGTCGTATTCAGTCATCAGGCTGGAAGCCAAATTGTTTAGAGTTCTAAAAACATACTCACCTGTTATAATAAAAAGCGATAAGCCTAATGCCAAAAGCATTAACCCAATTGTTGATGGGAGCTTTAAATATTTCACATTTATTAATGTGAAAAAAGCAGCCATAATAATGAGTAAAGTAATAAAATCTAATACTTCCATTTTATCGTATATTATTTAAATATGAACTATAAACAAGATCATAAGTTAGAAAACTTACCCTGTAATTAAAAGAATATCAGTTAATTAAATATTTATAGAATGATTCTTAGCTTATCATTAGAGGACAGCACAAAAAATGATACATTTGATTAGTCAATTTTCGCATTCACAAGTGTTATATAATTGAAATGAACGAGTTTAGGAAACTTACAATCAAAGAGAAGGCACTTCAAATCAATCTACGAAGAGATATTTATGGCTCATTTGCAGAAATTGGTGCAGGGCAGGAAGTAGCGGCCAATTTTTTTAAGGCTGGTGGGGCTTCTGGTACCATCGCCAAAACTATGTCAGCTTATGATATGAGTTTTAGTGATGCCATTTATGGTCATAGCCCTAGATATGTTTGCCAGCCCAGGCTTATGCGCATGTTAGACCATGAATATGGCTTACTTCTGGAGCGATTAACCCATGAAGCTGATAAGACTACTTTTTTTGCTTTTGCAAATACCATGGAGGCGCTTAACTATGAGCGAACCAATAAACCACATGGATGGATGGGGTTGCGCTTTCAAACAAAACCCAACGGCCCTTTCAATGAATGTATTATTCATATTAAAATGCTCGATAATGATGCTTTATTACAGCAGCAAGCCGTGGGCATTGTAGGCGTTAATTTGATTTTCGGGTGCTTCTTTATTCAAGATCCTGAAGAATTACTGATTTCGCTTGTGGATGGGTTGGTTCATGGCAGAATAGGTATTGATATGTTTCAACTTAGTGGCCCCGATTTTGAGCACGTTGATAATCGATTGATGAGTCTTAAACTGGTGAAAAACGGACTCACCAGAGCAGCTATGTTTGGGCCGGATGGTAATGTGCTACAGCCTTCAGAAGCACTTTATAAAAAAAATGTTTTAGTGTTAAGAGGAAGGTTCAGGCCCGTCACTCATGTGAACGTGGATATGCTGCTAACAGCGAGAAGACATTTCAAAAAAGAAGAAGATGTAGATAAATCCAAAATACTTGTTCTTACAGAAATTACATTAAACGACTTGAGGACGGAAGGCGAAATTGACGATGAGGATTTCCTCGCGCGGGTAGATATTATTTGTGCGCTAGGTCAACATGTATTGATTTCTAACTATCAGGAATATTACAAATTAGTGGAGTACCTCTCTCAAATGACTCGTGGGAAGAAAATCGGTATTATATTAGGTGTGCATAATCTACAGCGCGTTTTTGATGAGAAATATTATCAAGATTTAAGAGGTGGTGTATTAGAAGCATTTGGCGCACTATTTGGGAATAATGTGACGCTCTTCGTTTATCCTGCCTTAAGAGCTGGTGGGGAGAAAGTGTATACATTAGATAATTTCGAACTACCTGAAAAGCAACGTAGTTTGTTCGATTTCCTGATCAAGAATAATAAGTTAGTGAACATTCAAGGTGCCAACATGGAAAACCTGCATATTATTTCTGATGAGGTTCTTGAAAGTATTAAAAGAGGAGAGGAAGGCTGGGAGGATAAAATACCGCGCCAGGTTGTTACCGCTATTAAAGAAAATTGTTTATTTGGATATCCTTGCCCGCCAGATAAAATGAATAAAAAAGTAAAATCAGAAAAATGAAGAACTGGATTCTGCAGCTTCTTCCATTAGCTGTTCTGATTTATCTTTACCCAGGTAATTATCTATTAAATAATGCGCGATATATAAAAGTGGAGTTAAGGCTAACGCTATTATAAATTTATAGATATAGTTAATTACGCCTACAGAACCCACCTGAGCAACACTCCATTGAGAAGATTCCGGAGCCAAAAGATAGAACGCAATAAAAAGCACAACAAAGCTATCTACTAATTGAGATACGAGGGTCGACCCTGTTGCTCTTAGCCATAAATATTTACTTCCGGTAACTTTCCTAAGCTTGTGAAAAACAAAAACATCCAATAATTGACCAACCAAGAATGCTACTAATGAACCAACAATAATTGCAGCGCCTTGTAAAAAGACTTTGTTAAAGGCAAAGTTCATATCAAAATCTTCACCAGTGGCTGTTTTATTATTAATATCCAACCAGAATTGAGCTGGTTCCAGCCATGTAACAATGTTTATGACCACAAAAGCAAATGAAATAAAAGCGACAGTGAGGTAGCTGATTTTCTTAACGCCTTCTTTACCAAAATATTCGTTAATGATGTCTGTGGTAACAAAAACAACAGGCCATAAAACCACTCCCGCAGTAAGATTAAAGTCCAACACCCAATCGCCAAAGAGTTGAAGCTGTGCAGGGTTAAATCCAAATGTTTTTTCAAGTGAGAATATTTTTGTGCCTACCAACTCCGCAATTAGGGCATTGGTGAGGAATATGCCTGAAAGAACAATGAAAAGGTTAGTTTTCTTATCGAGGGTATGTTTCATTTTTAATCTTCAACTTCAATCAACTGGCCTTCTTCTGATAACAACGAATTTTCAAATACTTCCCTGGCTTCCTCCACAAATGGCGTAACATCTTTATATCGTGCAGAATAATGACCAATTAACAGCTTGCCAACGTTGGCTGCCTTTGCAATTTTAGCGGCCTCGTGAGTTGTACTGTGGTAAGTGAGATGTGCCCATTTTTCTTTATCAGCAAGGAATGTAGCCTCATGGTAAAGTAGATCAGCATTTTTGATAAACGGTATCAGTTGTTCATCATACTTGGTATCAGAACAGTAAGCATAAGATCTTGATTTTCTTGGTGGCAGGGTGTATTCATTAACGCTGTATTTCTTGCCTGTTTTTTCATCAATATACTCTTTGCCCTGTTTTAGCGCAGCAATTGCCTGAAGTGGAAAATCATCCGTTAGCTTTTCTTTATTGATTCTAAATGGTTTTTGTTTTTCACTGAAAAGAAATCCACAACATGGAATTCTGTGTTTTAACGGGAAGCTATTAACCCTTATCTGCCCATCTTCAAAGATAAGCTCTTTGTTATTCGGATTTAATTCATGAAATACCAGGGTATAATTGAGTTTACTATCAGAATATCTAAGTTGTGCTAATATAATTTCATCTAATCCCCGCTGCCCATAAATGTGGAGATCTTGTGTGCGTTTAAGTAAATGCATGGTAAACAATAACCCCATTAATCCTAGGTAGTGGTCGCCATGTAAGTGACTGATGAATATATGATTAATTTTCCAGGTATGGGCTTTGTATTGGGTTAGGCGTTCCTGTGTTCCTTCACCACAGTCAATGAGAAAGTAATGTTTACCAGCGTGCAATAACTGCGCAGTATGATGCCTACCATAGGCAGGCGTTGCTGAATTACAACCTAATATTTTTAGTTCAAATGGCAATTAGTTTGTATCAAACTTCCTCTTCATCACCACCCAACTCGTTCTCAATTTCATTCATGAAAACAGCATCAATACCTTCTTCTACTGTTGGAAGTATGTTTAATACACTATCTAGCTGTGAAATTTTTATCAGCTTAGTGGTGTGGTCTGATAAACTTGCCAGTACGAAAATACCCCCATTTTCCTGAACCACGCGGTTTCCAACAAGTAGGGCACTGAGTCCAGATGAATCTGTATACTTCACTTCAGATAAATCAAGAATGATATTTTTTACACCTTCTGCATGAATAGTTATCAACTGAGACTTGAGACCTGGGGCAATACTTGAATCCAGCTTTTCTTCGTGCAGCTTTACTAAACTATATTTTTCTTGTTTGTCTATCGTATATTTCATTGTCTGATCGTTGTATTTACGCCTTAATTGCGCTTATAATATTATTTTTTATTCTTTCTTCTACGTTGAAATAATCTTGTTTGATGAATTTCTCGCCTGTTACTTTCTCGTAAAGTTCAAGATACCTATCTGAGATTGAATTTACAACAGATTCTGTCATTTCAGGAACCCGTTGGCCATCTTTTCCTTGAAATCCATTTGATATTAACCACTGACGAACAAACTCTTTCGAAAGTTGCTTTTGAGGCTCATTTCTTTTTTGCCGTTCCTCGTAACCTTCTGCATAAAAGTACCTCGATGAATCGGGCGTATGAATCTCATCAATTAAATAAATTGTTTCGTTTTTTTTGCCGAATTCGTATTTAGTATCTACGAGAATAAGGCCTTTTTCTTTTGCTAATGCTGTGCCTCGCTCAAATAGTGCAAAAGTGTATTTTTCCAGTTGCTCGTATTCTTCTCTTGAAACTAAACCCTGTTTTAATATCTCTTCTTTTGAAATGTCTTCATCATGCCCTTCATGCGCCTTGGTTGTAGGAGTGATAATTGGTTGTGGAAGTTTATCATTCTCTTTTAATCCTTCGGGTAGGCTTACGCCACACAACGTTCTTTTTCCACTGGAATATTCGCGCCAGGCGTGGCCGGCCAAGTAACCTCTAATAACCATTTCAACAGGATAGGTTTCGCATTGAATGCCTATGGCAACATTTGGGTCGGGGGTGCTTTCTAACCAATTGGGGCATATATCTTTTGTAGCGTTTAAGTTAGAAGCTGCAATTTGATTTAATACCTGGCCTTTGTAGGGTATGGCTTCAGGTAAAATAACATCAAATGCAGAAATTCTATCAGTAGCAACCATGGCCAACTTATCGTCAAAAAAGTAGATATCCCTGACTTTACCGCTATAAAAATTTGTCTGATTTGGAAATTGGAAGTTAGTATTCTTGAGTGCTTTCATAAGATGCTAGCAAATTTAACCTACATTTTAATAATTGAAATGTTAGTTGAATTTTTAATTACTTTCTCCCTCTTCAGGTTTTATGGTTCGTAGTAATTTTCCAGCTTGATAGACTTCGGTTTTAACCCAATTCCCTTCTTCATCATAATATTTCCATTCATTCACTACTTTGTTGCCGGCAAACTCACCTGATGTTATAACTGTGCCATTTTTAGCATACTTTGTAAATGCACCATGCTTAATGTCATTTCTAAATGGCGTTACACTTTCTAATTCACCAGATTCATAATACGTTTTGTAGTCCCCATATTTTACATCGTATTTAAAAGAGGTTTCTGTTTTGAGCTTACCGGATGTGTAGTATTCTTTTAAAATCCCATTCACTTTTCCGGTAGTGTAAGGCACCTCTTTCTTGATATTGCCCGTGCTGTCATAGTGCACCCATGTTTTTTCAGGTTGATCATTCAGGTATATCTCTTTCTTCAAAAGAACCTCTGATGGGCTAAAATACTTGGTAATTTGGTAGCCATCCTTATTTAACTCAATTAGCTTTTCTAACTTACCTGATGGATAATAATAGGAGTTTGTTCCAGTTAATTTTCCATTATCGTATGTAATTGAGTGCTTTGGCTTACCATCGGCATAGAATGCCTTATTCGGCCCATGAAGCACTCCGTTTAAATAGTTGCCTTCCAACAGAAGTTGGCCTAAAGAATCGTAATTTTTAAATACTCCTGATTTAGATCCTTCGATGAGCGAACTTTCTGTTTCAACCTGTCCATTGGAAAAATACGTGGTATAGTACCCATTAAGAATTCCATTCAAGTAATTGCCATCTGTTTGCAATTGGCCATTCGCATAATAAGTTTTAGTAACACCTGTTTGCTGACCATTCTTATAGGTGATCTCTCTTTTAATTTTTCCATTTTCATAGTATTCTTCGAGTAGTCCATCAGGCCGGTCATCCACGAAAAACCCTCTGCTTCTTAAGGAGCCGTCAGGAAAGTATATGTAGAGACTATCTGTTAGTTTATTATCAGCAAAGTTTGCTGTTTGTATTAATTGTCCCGACTCATCGTAAACTTTTACTGCACCTTCTTTAATGCCATCCTTAAAGTGAATGATGCGGTTAAGTTTTCCGTTATCGTAATATTCTTTGAATTCACCGTTTTTATAGCCATTTTGAAAATTACCTTCAGTGGCTAATTTCCCATTCGGGTGATACTTTTTGTATTCTCCTTCAAGGAAGTCTGGCTGGTTCTCTTTTGCATAATACACTTCTTTAATGATGCTTTCCTCGGGGTCGTAGTAGGTAACGACTTTTTGTTGTGCTACCAGACTTAAAGTGGTGCCCAATGTAAATAGGAGAGTAGTTAGATGAAGTTTAGCCATAGCTCAAAATTAAAATAGCCCTACGATAACGCAGGGCTATTTCCAATATTATTTTACTAGATTAATTATAGGTTTTCAATCACTATAGCTGAAGCGCCTCCGCCACCGTTACAGATGCCTGCAACGCCTATTTTAGCATTATTTTGTTTCAAGACACTTGTTAGCGTGGTCATAATTCTGGCACCTGAAGCTCCAAGCGGATGACCCAATGAAACAGAACCTCCGTTAACGTTTACCTTGCTGGCATCTAAACCAAGTTGCTTATTGTTAGCCAAGGCTACTACAGAGAAGGCTTCGTTAATTTCATAAAAATCTACTTCCTCTTTGCTAATACCTGCATGCTTCATTGCCTTTGGGATAGCCAAGGCCGGTGCTGTTGTAAACCAAATAGGCTCTTGTGCTGCATCGGCAAAACCTCTTATTTTTGCTATTGGAGTAAGGTTTAACTCTTTCAACTTCTCTTCACTCACAAGAATAATAGAAGAAGCACCATCATTAATTGTAGAAGCGTTCGCAGCAGTAACCGTACCTTCTTTTGAGAATACAGGCCTTAAACCCGGGATCTTTTCAAAGTTTACGTTCTTATATTCTTCATCTTCAGTGAACATAATTGGGTCACCTTTTCTTTGAGGAATTTCTACTGGAACTATTTCATCTTTGAATCTTCCAGCTTCCCAACTCGCGGCACTGCGTTTGTATGAATTGATAGCATATTCGTCCTGCTCTTCTCTTGAAATGTTCATCTCTTTGGCAGTATTATCTGCACAGTTACCCATTGGGAAACCATTGTAAACTTCCCAAAGACCATCGTGCATTAAACCATCGACTAACTGGCCGTTTCCGTACTTATAACCAAATCTCGCATTCGGCAAATAATAAGGTATGCTCGACATGTTTTCGAATCCACCCGTAACTACTACATCGTTAATTCCCAACATGATGGATTGTGCTCCAAGCATCACGGTTTTCATTCCTGAAGAGCATACTTTGTTTACAGTGGTGCATGGTACATTGTGGCCAATGCCCGCACCAATTGAAGCTTGTCTAGCAGGAGCCTGACCCAAGCCGGAGCTTACTACATTACCCACAAACACCTCATTCACATCTTTCGCATCGATACCTGCTTTTTCTAATGCACCTTTTACTGCTATTGAGCCTAATTTTGTTGCCGGAATGTTTGCTAAACTGCCTCCAAAGCTTCCTATTGGAGTTCGCACTGCTGATACTATATATACTTCTTTCATGGAATTTAAGTTAAATTAGAAATTACCTAACTGGCGTTAGGTTCGCAAATCTATGAAATAACAAATGAGATAAAAAGGTGGTTCACTACAATTCTACCAGTCGGGTTTGTCCGGGTCTTTTTTCTTCTTAGCCTTTCTTTTGTTTTGCTGATAGTATTGAATCTCATTGTTTTTCATAGCCTCCAGAATCATCTTAGCCTTTTCTTCTGAGATTTTCATTTCTTTTAGTTTTTCGGAGAATGAAGGGTCTTGATTAGCCTGCTTTTCATCTTCGGGGTTACCCTCTTTATCTTCTGGTTGTTGCTCTTTCTTTTGTTCTTCCTCTTTACCTTGCTCTTCTTTCTTTTCTTGTTCGCTTTTCTCTTCCTGATCTTTTTGTTCTCCGTCTTTATTCTTTTGATCTTGCTGTTGCTGATCTTCGTTTTGCTTGTCTTTGTTTTGTTCCTGATCCTTATTCTGCTGTTGATCTTTATTTTTCTGCTGATCCTTATTTTGATCCTCGTTCTGTTGATCTTTATTCTGATCTTGCTGCTTCTTCTGTTCATCCAGAATCTTTTTCAGCAACTCATAGTTATATCTCGATTCTTCGTTGGTAGGGTCGGCTTTCAGTGATTCTTTGAAATGACTCAAAGCTTCTTCAAATTTTTTGTTTTTATTATTGATTATCCCAAGCTGTTGGTGCGCCACTGTCCTTATAGATCGATCCAGACTGCCTAATACACTTGAGTAACTGTTAATGGCTTCTGTAGTATCATTTAACTTGTAATAAGTATTGGCAAGATTGATAGCAATGTTTTCATCTTTAACTCCCAACGAGTCAGTAAGCATTACATAATGATTTAAAGCTTCTTCATAATTACCTGCATTATAGGCTTTTTTGGCCCTGTTTTTCAATTCATTTACAGTAGCTATGTCGTTAAACCCCCCTATTAGTGTAATTGATAATATCGTTATAAGAACTGACTTCATATTTTAATAACTCTCACATTGGTGATTACATCTAATAATAGTAACACTAAAGCTGCTATTAAAAAGTAATAATATCTGTTGGCAGAAACATCTACTTGTTTGGTGTCTCTTAATTCGCCTTCAATGGTGTTTATTTTATTGATTAATCGATTTATATCATTATTAGTTTCATTGATTTCAAAATACTGCCCATCTGTGTTGTTGGCCAGATTTTTCAAAGATCTGGAATCGAGTTTTGTTACTACATCGTTACCATTTTTATCTTTCTTATATCCGTTTCTTGTGAGTATTTTACTTCCTCTCTCAGTACCAACTCCTAAGGTAAACAACTTAATATCCTGATCGGCTATTTCGGAAGCTATATCATCAGTACTTTCACCAAAATCTTCTCCATCGCTTATTAATAATATAATTTTAGATTTTTGTGAAGTAAGAGGAGACTCATCTTCATTAAGCTTTTCTAATGCCATTCTAAGAGGTGGGCCAAAATCTGTACCGGCATTGGGTACCAAATTGGTATGTAAGGTCTCAACGAATAAGTTAAGGGCATTTTGGTCATAGGTAAGTGGTGATTGCATAAAGGCTTCGGAGGAAAAAATGATGATGCCCAAACGATCTGAAGTAAATGCATCTATAATATTTTTTAACTCAAATTTTAATTTCTCCAGTCGGGTTGGTTGAATATCTGAGGCATTCATGGATTGTGATAAATCCACCAGTAGAAAAATGTCTTTTCCTACAGACTTAACTTCTCGTTTGGATTCTCCAAATGAAGGCCCTAACAAAGAAACTATGAGCAGAGCAAAAATGGCAAACCTTACAACGGTTTTTATGAATACTTTGTTGAAGCCAACACCCAATTTATTGGAGGTGTTCATCACCCTGAGAATATAGGCTAGGTATAGAACGCAGAAAATGGCGATGATTGCTAATTCAGTAGTTGAAATTGTGTATAACCAATTCATACGTTCTATTTCTTTTTGGAACAGCGCAAATATATAAAAGGCCAATTTTTAGCCAAATACCGCTAGTCATAAATAACGTTAAAAGGGTTCGAAAATTCCCTGATATTTAATTTTAATTGTACTTGGAATACTTATCAATGTTCGTTTATATTTGCACTCTCAATTTTGAGACGGTCAGAAAAAAGTTTCTGATTTAACGTTTCGGAGAGGTGGGTGAGTGGCTGAAACCAACAGTTTGCTAAACTGTCGTACCTTTTAACGGGTACCGGGGGTTCGAATCCCCCTCTCTCCGCAGAAGACTTTTCGGTTCCGTAGCTCAACTGGATAGAGCAACTGCCTTCTAAGCAGTAGGTTCGGGGTTCGAGTCCCTGCGGGATCACAACAGTAAGTTCGGGGCGTAGCGCAGTCCGGTTAGCGTACCTGGTTTGGGACCAGGGGGTCGCAGGTTCGAATCCTGCCGCCCCGACATAATAAAAGCCTGAGTAGAAATACTCGGGCTTTGTTATGTATGGATGATTCTTGAATCATCCATACATAACTATAGATGAATGTCAATGAAACAAAGAAAATCGATCCGCCTTCCTTTCTACGATTACTCTTGGCCTGGACAATATTTTATCACAATAATTACAAAATTCAGAGAGGAACATTTTGGATTACCCCATCGATCAACTACTCAGGAAAAGGCTTTAAGAGATATTGTTGAAAATGCATGGCAAGACATATTTGATGGCAATTGTCAAAGTTTATCGCATGTACTTATGCCCAACCATTTACATGGGATTATAGAAATCAATAATCAAGAAAATGAAAGGGTAATTGATCATTTGGACATAAAACAAAGAAGGCAAATGAAGCTTTCTAAACTTGTCGGAAAATTTAAAATGACATCTTCTAAGGCCATCAATGATTATTTTGAACAACAAGAAGGAATACGGCCATTTAAATGGCAGCCGAATTATTTTGAGAGAGTGGTGAGAAATGACCATGAGCTACGTAATATCATTAGATACATTGAAGATAATCCCTTGAAGTGGGAAGCTGATCTGTTGAATAAAGAGCACTCGATTAAAGGAGATGATTCTATAAAACGTTTTATGAACAGTTTCAGCATCAGTAAGGATGATTCATGAATCATCCTTACTGATCATCCTTACAAAAGCTTATCTATCATCATGACTGATGATGACCCTTTCTCGATAAATTTTGGAATCACTCATGATCTGGATATGATACATGCCAGATGCATAATCTCTTGTGTCTATACTAAGTTCTGTTTGAGAAATATTTCTATCAAGAACCATCTTACCGAAATTGTCATATACTCTAAGAGTTGTGCCTACAAGGTCTTCACTAACCTGCAAATTCAATTGTGTATTAGCAGGGTTAGGGTAGAGGTTAAAACTTGTTAAGCCAAGGTCATTAGAAATGCTTGTTATAGTTCCTGGATCTGGTAAATCGATAATTTCAGCTTGATAAATTTCTTTTGTTTCTTCATCCTGTACAAATACTACAGCTACTAGATTATTGGGATCAACAACGTTTGTTGGACTCCATGATGGAAATTGAACTATAAAAGATTGATTCTGATCAATATCAACAGTTGCATATCTATAGCCAGCCGCGTTGGGTAATAATTTTCTAAGCACATTGTTAACTCCTTCAACAGACTCTTCTAGAATTGCTGCCATTACAGAAATATTTTCACCTTCTAGAGGCAGTATTCTTGGAGTTAACTCAGCTTCTATATTGAAGGAACCATTTTCTGCAATTGTATTAATATTTATACCAAAATTAGCCAAAGACAATGTTCTTAACTCGAAGGAATTCTCTCCCCAGCTAGAAAAAACATCATTTTGATAAATATTCCCATCAATTATTGCTCTAGGTATAGCATCAATATCATAATAAAGAGCCCTTGCACTAGGGTCTACTGGATTGGCGTTATTAAGCGAATTAGTTGATGGAAAATCTGTATGATAATTAATAACAATTAACTCAGTTTGGTTATCATCTGTAGTTAAATTATTTAAAAATTGTGCCTCATTTCCAATTGTACTTTGCGGACCATTAATATTGGTAAAGTTTTCTACTAGCACGGTTCTGGTTCTTTGTCCAATAAAGAAGTTATCAAAAGCCAATCCATCAGATTCATGAACATTATCATTTAACCCGGATTTGAATGAAACTCTAAATTGTACCCTTGGAGTGCTGGCAATAGAAGATAAGGTATTCCTTGAATTTTTCCAATCTGATTCTTCTTCAGACCAACCCACGTTAGTTGAATTTATAAGACCCGCAGCATTAGCGATATCTCGTTGATCATACCAATTTATTCCAGATTCCAGATCACCAATCAATTGCCAGCTACTTTCATTAGCTGAAGCAGTTCCAAAACCAGTTAAGGAGTACTCAATTACGGCTCCATCATTTTGATTAATATTATCAAATATATCTAAGGTAATAAGCGGCCTATCTAAATCTGATAAGTCGAAAATAGGACTGTAGACAAAAGATTCTTGATTTTGATTGTATGTCCCATTTCCTGTTACCCAAAATGAATTTCCACCATTACTTGGAGATGGAAAATTAATAACATCACCACCCACATTGTTAATTTCCCATGAATTATTGACTCCCCACGTTACCCAACCGTCACTGTCGTCTTCAAATAGTGCTGTATAATTGGTGCCATCTTCAAGTGTTACACGAGGAACAATGAATAATGAATCGGTTACTGTAGTTGCGCAATTAATATTGGAAGTCAGTGTTAGTGCAACTTCTTTGATTCCTAGATTATTAAATCGGTAGTTAAGAATGAAATTTGAAGTTGTAACAGTGTTTAATGGAGTTCCATCTCTTTCATTGAAAGACCAATCAACTGATGATATACTTTCAGATCCACTAATACCTAAGTTACTTTGATCTATTTCAAAAACTGTTGGTTCGCCTAAACCTATATCACTATAAGTAAATTGAGGTGTGGGGTTATTTCCAATCTCTAATGTTTTTTCTGACGGCAATGAAGTACATCCAATATCTGTGCTTACTATTAATTCTACTCCATACGAACCTGCATCTCTATATTTATGTGTAGCCATTTCAGTATTTGCTACATTCGGATTTATACCTGTAGCATTATCAGAATCATCAAAATTCCAACTCCAATTACTAATTATGCCGTTGGCAATAGTTGATGTGCTATTGAATATAACTGAATCCAAACTTAAACCTTCTTCAAACACACATCCTTTAATTCCTAATGGGTTCACATTGCCTGCAGCATCAACCACATTAAAATTAGCAACTGGTTTCGAATTGATTGTTATGAGCAAAGTGTCTGTATTTACACAAGTTGTTGAATTATTAGTTAGGGTATATCTAAAAATATACTCTCCTGCACCTACAAGGTCGTGAAGATCTTGAGCATCAATAGTTGCTGCACCAGACCCATTGTCATTCAAGCTGCCCATATCATCTCTTAAAATAAAACCTGGAGGCATTATAGAAGTTGAATATTGAACCATTTCAATGGCCTCTGTACGATTAGAAATATTATCACGATCAATGCTAGATGCAAGTGAAATTTCAACATCATCTTCGCAAAAATCTATTGTATTTCCTGAGAATAGACTATTTGTTTGAACAAAAAAGTTACTTATATCTGAAGGTTCTGATATATCCACAATTTTAAAAAGTTCGATAATCTCAGCGCTATTGAATATACTTCTAAACCTGCCTGTTAATCTTAGAGATACTGTATTTTGATCTACAAATCGACCAGCCTCTGTAATTTTAAAAATATAGTCACCAGATACAGGGTCAAATTCTAAGACTTCCTGAACATTTAAAGGATCGAAATAGGCTGGTATATCACCATCATTTAAGTCAATTGGGTCAACACTGACAAATAATGTATCCATTATAAAATCTGGTTGTTCATTTTTGCCAATAATTTCAAATGTACTGTCATCATTAATATCATAGGCTAATGTTGGATCAATACAATATTTTTGATCTACGCCAACAATTGAACTTGCTGCATCAAAAACAGTTATTGTTCTAAAACCCTGCGCATTACATCCAATAATATCTTCATGGTTTATAGTGATAGTGTGGGATGTAATATTAACGATGCCAGGGTTAAAGAAATAGTTATTATTCTGTTGGTACACTCCATCACCTGAGAAAGTATTAGTACCCCCCAACAAGGACGCATCAGGAATCAATAATATAGGGTCCTCTTCGTTTCCTACAGATGATTCGTCAGGTTGAAAACTAAAAGTTGCTGTTACGAATGAATTGTAACTTGTAAGATTAACATAAATGTCGCTATCAGTATTAGGGAAAATCGTACTTGATGATACGTTTTTAACTCTACCGGTTGCATTACCGTTAACTGTAAAGAATTTTATACCTTCAATTAATAAGTAATCTCTTTGTCCATCAGAACCTGTAATATCTACTGTTAGTTGAAGTACCTTATCATTTACAAAATTGTAGGTGAGGTTTGAGAAAGATGAAGTCGAGCTAGCCGATAATACTGGCACACTGAAATCATCGAAGGAGATATTATATTTATTTCCGGTTGATGGATTAATATCAGCATCGATTATGAGTAATAAAGTTACACCGGATTGATTATTAGGCAGCTCGTTATCTGCCTCTTCTTTTAATAAAATTGGAGCTAGGAGTGGTTGCGAACTACCAACACAAACAGCTGTCTCAGAGGTTATTACAGAAACCCCTGTATTTATACCATCCGATATGGGTGAGAGTGATTCTTCCAGCAAATATCCTTTGCCACCAACGCCTGTTACCTCTGTCTGAGGTTGTCTATTGCCAAACAAATCCTCAGCAATTAAATAAAGATCATAGTCTTCCGAATCATCAAGATCATAAATAATCTTTGTAATGTTTTGAAATGGTATATTATATTGGATTTGACCATATTGAACTAAGCCAGGTTCACTTCCATCAATATCAAATAAGTCACCGATTGAAGCAAGATCAGTATTCTCCTCCACTAAGAGCCAGTTAATAGTTGATCTTTCATTTAATTGAACTTGAAATGCGAAACTTTCATCATCTAAGAGGTCTATTGTTATGTTAGTAGAAACCCAGTCAGGTTCAGTCAGGTCACGACTTCTAAAGTTCCAGGTAACATTATCATTTATCCCTCCAAAAAAGTTATTGGATCCGTCTACTATACCTGTTCCTGCACCCGCATCTCCTGGAGCAATGGTTATATAATAATCAGTTTCAGGCTGCAGTGCCTCTTGAATCATTGGAGTCAATGGGTCTCCATCATCATCAATTAAATATTGGAAAGTTAGTATACTCGAATTATTACCAGAAATTAGCGTAAGCTGTATGGGGTCTTCCCCAGGAAGAGGACTTTGTTTGTGAAGTGTAATTACTCCATCTAATGAAATAACATCTTCATCAAATACTAAAACGAAATCAGTTAAAACATCTACACTTATTGAGTTGTCTTGCGGTATCAGATTTCCAAATTCAATTTCTGGACGTTTTC
>NZ_JAVJUY010000188.1:0-18928 GCF_040220315.1 Fulvivirga sp. | reverse complement strand
TCATCATTCCTAAGAATCCTAACTCACCCATTTTTTTCACTTGCTCTTTAGGATATTCCTGGTTGTTATCACGCTCAATTACACCAGGTAATAACTCAGTTTGCGCAAAGTCTCTTGCGGCATCTCTAACTGCCAGTTGTTCTTCAGTCAATTCAAAATCCATATCTTATTAAAAAGGTTTTTATTAATAAACAAAAAGGGTCAGGAATGTTCTTCCTGACCCGCAAAATTACATTTATTTTACAATTGCTTAATCCCTGTTACCCAAAAATAGGCTTAGGTAATATAACAGGGTAACCAAAGAACCTAATGCCACAACTACGTATGTCATTGCAGCCCACTTTAGTGCGTCTTTAGCCATTCCGTGTTCTTGACTATTTACAATCCCTCTCTCGTCTATCCAGGCTAGCGCTCTCTTACTGGCATCAAATTCAACAGGTAATGTTACAAATGAAAATAATGTCATAATACTATATGCACCAATGATAACAAGCAAAGCCATATTCCATGGTATAAATGATGGAAGCATAAATCCTCCAAAAAGCATAACCATAAAAATAACATTCAAAATTTTAGCACTGGCATTTTGCATTGGTACCATGGCTGACCTAAATTCTAACATACTATATGCCGTAGCATGTTGCACAGCATGGCCGCACTCATGTGAAGCCACAGCAGCTGCTGCAGCATTTCTACCATGATATACCTCTTTACTTAGGTTCACCGTTCTGTTCACTGGATTGTAGTGATCCGTTAATTGACCTTCAACACAGGTAACATCTACATCCTGAATGCCATGGTCTGCTAGCATTAACTTTGCTATTTCAGCCCCAGAAAGATTTCTTCCCAAAGGAATTTGAGAATATTTCTTAAACTTACTTTTTAACCTTGAGCTCACGGCAAAACTGAGTATGCCGAAAACTATCATAATCACAATGATCATATTCTTACTTATTTAATTTTTTTATTTTTTCTACCAAGTTGGTTGTTGAATAACCATCTACCAATGGTACTGTTTCAACTCTTCCACCGTTTTTTACGACAAAATCCGCACCAACTATATTTTCTGCCAAATAGTCATTTCCTTTAACGAGAATGTCAGGAGCTAAAGTTTCAATAATTTCTTTCGGGGTATCTTCTGAGAAGTATACTACTGCATCTACAAATTCCAAAGCCGCTATTAACCTGCCGCGAGATACCTCATTATTTAATGGTCGCTCTTTTCCTTTAAGCCTTTTAACTGATGTATCTGTATTTAATGCCACCACTAACCTATCTCCTAAGCCTTTTGCTTTTTCCAGGTAATCAACATGCCCCAGATGCAATATATCAAAACAGCCATTCGTAAAAACCACTTCATTACCTGACTTTTTCCAGTCTTGCCTTAGGTCTTTTAATTTATCGACTGTTAAAATTTTAGTTGCTGTGTTTTTCACTTTTTGTTCTTATTATTTGACTTATGATCATTGACATTGCACCTACAATGATTATCACTAGTGTCTGCCACCCATGAAATATAAAAGTAAACGCTACAGCCTTATCTTTGGGTAAAGCATACAACAAAATTAAACCTGTTGAAACCAGCACATGAAAACTACCAGCACCACCAGGCAATGGCATAGCCATGGCAATTCCACCGATAACAAAAATTGTTAATGCTGCACCTAAACCCAAACTCTCTGTTTCTGGAAAAGCAAGCATCACAAAATACATCATTAAATAGTAGCACACCCAAATAAGTAAGGAATGTATAATAAATATGGTCCTGCTTTCAAGTTGTAAAACAGATTTAACCCCATCTTTAATTCCTGACAAGGTGTTTTTAGATTTAAGTAAAAACCTCAACATCAAAAACCTTCTCCTCTTTAAAAGAAATCTAAATATGAGCCATATGGCTACTATAAAAGTTATCCCTGATACACTAATCAAGAAATAGGATTTATCACTTTGTTGATTTGTTAGTGCCTGAACTTCCTTGGATTGAAAAAACATCAATAAACTCTCCAATTCAATAAAGAAGGAGATGGACAATAAAATGATAAGGAAAACTAAGTCAATAACTCGTTCGGCAACAACTGTACCTAAAGAGACATTGACAGGTGTTCCATTTAATCTGTATAAATTGAAACATCTCGAAACTTCGCCCCCTCTTGGTATCGCAAGGTTTATAAAGTACCCAATCATTACAGAAAGAAAACCTTGGCCGATTGTTAATTTGTAACCTATAGGGTTAAGCAACAATTTCCATCTCTGAGCACGGATGAAGTGGCTTAGGAGTGCCACGAACGCTGAAAGAAATAAGAATAACTTATCGGCAGAGTTCCAAACGGAAAGCAGGTAATTTGATTTACTTTCTCCTTCACTTACTTCTATGCTATCAAAAGAAAGCCAAAGAAGCACGGCTGTAATAAGCAGCATTGCCACATATTTCAGGAAATTTTTAATCTTCTTCCCCATCAATTGTATTATGGAAGGTTGTTGTCTGCGTCAGGAAAAATGATTGACGGTTTAAAAGTTTTAGCTTCTTCAAAATCCATAGACGCATAAGAAATAATAATAATGATGTCACCCACTTGAACGCGCCTGGCGGCAGGGCCGTTGAGGCAAACCATACCACTACCTCTTTCTCCTTTAATCGTGTATGTTTCTATGCGTTCACCATTATTAATGTTCACTATTTGCACTTTTTCGCCCTCAATCATATTGGCTGCCTCCAATAAATCTTCATCTATTGTTATGCTTCCAACATAATGCAATTCGGCTTGTGTAACCTTAACGCGGTGTATCTTTGATTTGAGTACTTCTATATTCACGACTGCAAAGTTGCTAAAAAATCCTGTTATCTATAAGTCTTATGCCTTCAACTACTGCTGCTATGCACAATGCAACAGAATTGTCGTTCAATTTGTTCGATACAGCTTTCATTGTTTCAGAATCAACTAATTCTAAATATTCAACTTCGATACCCTTATCTTTTAAATAGTTAATTGATTCCGACTTATATTCATCAAAGCTAATACCGCTTAGTAATTGACTTTCTAATTGCGCAAGACTTTTGTTTATATGTGCCGCAATATTTTTTCCTTCAATACTAAGCCTTTCATTTCTAGATGACTTTGCTAAACCGGATGATTCCCTTACCGTTGGTACACTTATAATACTCACAGGGAACGATAAATCTTTTACAAGTTGCTTAATAATAGCAAGTTGTTGTAAATCCTTTTGTCCAAAATAGGCGAAATCAGGGTTAACAATGTGAAATAGTTTGGATACTACAACAGCTACCCCATTAAAGTGCCCTGGTCTGTGTAATCCCTCCATGGTGGATTCTAGCCAGCCAAAATTAAATTTCAATCGGGTTTCCTCTTTATATATTTCATCGGCTTCCGGAAGAAACAGTGCATCACATTCCACCGCCTTCAATAGCTCTATATCGCGATCTGTGGTTCTTGGATAATTAATTAAATCTTCCTGATTATTAAATTGAGTCGGATTGACAAATATGCTGCATACGACAATGTCAGATTGGTTTCTGGCTACCCGCAGCAATTCAGAATGGCCTGAATGCAAAGCGCCCATGGTAGGCACAAAACCAATGGATTTATTTAAAAACCTTTGTTCTGATATAAATTGGCGTAGCTCTGAAATCTTACGGAAAACCCTCATCAGATTTTTATAAAAGGTCGCAAACTTAAGTTTTTCAAAATATAAAATCTTGAATTAAGGAGAAAATTTTGTACTTTTGTGCTTTCATTCTGCATACTAAATCAAATCAATACATATATGTCAAATCTACGCATTCTTTATGTTGCCAGTGAAATAAATCCGTTCTTACAAACATCAGAGGTTGCAGATTTCGTAAGAAAGCTGCCTCAGGCCATGCAAGAAAAGGGAATGGAAATAAGAATACTGGTACCAAGGTTTGGATTGATTAATGAAAGAAAAAACAGGCTCCATGAGGTTGTTAGGCTTTCAGGAATCAATATTTCGGTGGGTGATGAAGAGAAGCCATTGGTAATAAAGGTAGCATCAATTCCAAATGCTAAGCTTCAGGTTTACTTCATTGATAATGAAGATTATTTTCACAGAAAATCAGTTTTCCATGATAAGGAAAATAAATTTTATGAAGATAATGACGAACGTGCAATATTTTTCTGCAAGGGCGTTATAGAAACTGTAAAGAAATTGGGATGGGCGCCAGATGTTGTTCACTGTAATGATTGGATGACGAGCTTAATACCACTTTATTTAAAAACCACTTATAAAAATGACCCTTTGTTTAAGGAGACCAAGTCGGTTTTCAACATTCACAACAATAGCTTTTCCCATAAGTTTGGAGGAGATTTAATTGAAAAAGTGAAAATGATGGATATTGAGGATAGCATGCTTTCTAATTTAGAAAGCGCTGATTATAATGGATTCATCAAATTAGGTATGGAATTTTCAGACTTAGTAATAAGTCCGGAAAATGATAAATCTCTTGATGAATTGATTAAACAAGCTAAAGAAGAGAAGAAGTTAGAAGTAATTGAACAGGACGATAATTTTTCAGAATCTTATTACAACTTATATAATGAACTTGTGGGATAGAAAATTGGGGCTGTTGCTAATAACAGCCCTGACATTCTTCGCGTGTGAAGAGGAAATAGGACAATTAAATTTAACCCCAGAAAATAATTTGGGGATTTTTTTTGCAGAACAATCAGTTTCTGATGACATTGAGCAGCTTTGGGTGGGTAGTGCCCCATCTTCTTTTCAGGGCAGGCTGTTTGCCGGGCATTATGTAGATCCAAACTTTGGTAATATTGATGCAACAGGATATTGTGACATATCTATTGGAGAGGTAAGGACTGATCCCAAATTGATCACTACAGCCGAATATATTGATTTAGAAATAAATCTTAGAATTAGAGAGGCCACTGGAACATTTACAGCCATTGATGTTCAACAATTTGATATTTTTCAATTGGCAGAACCTATCAATGAAGAAGAACAACTTACGAGTTCATCTGTGTTGAATCTGGGAAATAAAGTGGGTGAAGCCGAATTTATTCTTTACCCAGATTCTATTAATTTAGAAATTCCGGAAGGTGTTAGTGCAGATGAACGAGTTCTATATGACGCAAGCGGAATTTACATTTATAAGATAAATTTAAATTTATCTGAGGAATTTAAGCAAGAGTTTTTTGAGGCGTTTATAAGTTCAACGGTAGACGCTGTAGAAGTATTATCCATCGACTCTTCAGGAGCTGTAAACGATACAACTTTCACAATTAATTCTTCTACCAGGGCAACTCTACTAGATCAAAAACTAAAAGGATTGGCAATCGTTCCTAATCAGGCAAACACGGCTATTATTGGTTTCGATTTACTCGATCCTAATACAAATATTGGCTTAGACTATACTGTGGAAAACGTACTTGGTTCTCGGGTAGATGAACGTGGATTATTCATTTTAAATTCATTGAAATCATTTACCAACTTCACACCCAATGAGGATAACCCCTGGAATGGAGGAGCTTTTGATGGTTTGTCTGAGATTAATCAGCTATTTCCATCCGGTGATGATCAAGTATATTTCCAAGCTGGAACGAACATGTTTTTTTCGGTGGATGTATCAGAATTCAGAGATTTAAGAGATAGTATTCCGAATATCATTATTCAGCGAGCGGTACTTTCAATAGAAAATTTAATTAACCCACAAGCTAGAATTGAAAATCCAACGAGTTTAAGTTTTTTAATGACCAATGAGCAAGAATTAAGTGAAGGGATTCTTAGCAATAATGCGGAAGGTACATTGCTCTCTGATCTTCCAAATCTTGTTACATTTAACAGCACCACAGAAACTTACACGGTAGAAATACCGCTCTACTTACAAGGTATTGTTGACGATCAAAACCCTTATGATAAAATTATTGTTGGCCTTAATACTTTGGCCAGGGATATAAGTATAAGAAGCTTTGTAGTGGATAAGCAGGACATAAAGATTCAATATTATTATTCGATAACTAATTAGATATGTGTGGAATTGTAGCATATGTTGGGCATCGTGAGGCACACGATGTAATCATCAAAGGACTAAAAAGGCTCGAGTATAGAGGCTATGATAGTGCAGGGATAGCCTTGCTAAATGGAGGTTTGAATGTTTATAAGAAGAAGGGCAAAGTTTCAGAGTTAGAGGAATATGTTAAAGGTGTTGAGCTATCAAGTACAATAGGCATTGGCCATACACGTTGGGCAACACACGGAGAACCAAATGATATTAACGCCCACCCGCATTATTCACAGTCAAAAAATTTGGCAATTATTCATAATGGGATAATTGAAAACTACAGTTCACTAAAGCAAGAATTGTTAAATAAAGGGCACGTTTTTCAAAGTGATACTGACTCCGAAGTTTTCATTCACTTTATTGAAGATATTCAGGTAAATAATAATTGCACATTGGATGAAGCAGTTCGATTAGCTCTTACAAAAGTGGTTGGGGCATATGCTATCGTGATCATGTCAAAAGACAATCCTGATCAGCTTATAGCAGCTCGTAAAGGTAGTCCATTAGTTATAGGTGTAGGAAAAGATGAGTTTTTCTTGGCTTCAGATGCCACACCAATAATAGAGTATACGAATGAGGTTGTGTACCTTAACGAGCATGAAATTGCTGTTATTGATGGAGGCGAACTTAAAATTAAGAATACGCAAGACGTACCATTAACACCTTATATTCAAACGCTAGATATGGAATTAGAGGCGATAGAAAAAGGTGGATATGAGCATTTTATGCTTAAAGAAATTTTTGAGCAACCTAAATCGATCAGCGATTGTATGCGAGGTAGGCTGGATGCCAATTCTGGCAGGTTAGTGCTAGGTGGCATTCGGGAATACGCTAATAAGCTAGTTAATGCCGATAGAATAATCATTGTAGCTTGTGGCACATCCTGGCATGCCGGTTTGGTTGCAGAGTATTTCTTTGAAGAATTTTGTCGAATTCCGGTTGAAGTAGAATATGCATCAGAATTCAGATATCGCAATCCAATAATCAACGAAGGTGATGTGGTGATTGCCATTTCACAATCGGGTGAAACAGCTGACACACTGGCTGCTATAGAATTGGCAAAATCAAAAGGAGCAATAATATTTGGAGTGTGTAATGTGGTAGGTTCTTCCATTGCCAGAACATCTCATGAGGGCGCCTATACACATGCGGGGCCTGAAATAGGTGTGGCAAGCACAAAAGCATTTACGGCTCAGTTAACTGTTCTCAATATGATTGCACTGCGTGTAGCACATAAAAAAGGAACTATTTCTGAAAGAAGGTATCATGAACTACTAGTAGAGTTAGAAAATATCCCTGCCAAAGTAGAAAAAGCACTTAAGCTAGAGCCTATGATTAAGGAAATAGCTGAGCTTTTTAAAGATGCCAGAAACTTTCTTTACTTAGGAAGAGGATTTAACTTTCCTGTTGCCCTTGAAGGTGCTCTTAAGTTAAAAGAAATTTCTTATATCCATGCAGAAGGATATCCGGCAGCGGAAATGAAGCATGGCCCTATAGCTTTGATAGATGAGGAAATGCCCGTTGTATTTATTGCAACAAGGGATAGTTCATATGACAAAGTAGTTTCAAACATCCAGGAAGTAAAAGCTAGAAAAGGCAAAGTAATTGCCATTGTAACTGAAGGGGATGTATTAATACCTCAAATGGCAGAATTTGTCATTGAAGTTCCTAAAACTGATGAGGCTCTTATGCCTATGGTTTCAGTAATACCATTGCAATTACTTTCTTATCATATAGCTGTGTTAAGAGGTTGTAATGTTGATCAGCCAAGAAATTTAGCAAAATCAGTTACTGTAGAGTAATTAACTGCTTAAATATTCTTTTTTTAACAAGGGCGCTATTTTATAGCGCTCTTCTTTTGTGTCTTCATAAATGGCTTCCAGGCCTTCATACACTTCTTCAATGCCGATAAGTGCTGACCACTCGAATGGGCCGTAGGGATAATTTGTACCTAGCTTCATTCCTAAATCGATGTCTTCTTTTGTAGCGGTACCTTCCTGTACTGTATAAAAAGCCTCATTAATTATCATCAATACTATTCTTGGTGTAACAAGTCCTACCCTATCATCAACAAGCTGATATTCCCACTTAAGTTTATTAAATCCTTCAGAAACCTCGCCTGAAAGCGATGATATTTCGAAGATTTCTCTGTTGATAAAGGATGGAAGGCCATTAAAGCCATAAATTTCTGCTGAAGAGGATCCAAATGTATAAGTAAGTTCTGCCAATGTTACTTTTACTGTATTAAGTAAAATAACACTATCGTTCAGCTCTTTATAGTCTAGATAATTTTCAGGATTATTTGCAATATCAAAATCAACAATTACATCAAACTGAGTTAAATCCTCAATTTTGTCAAGATTAATACAACTAATCAGGTTAGCTGTGCCACTCAATTTGGCCTCTAGCTCACTTACGCATCTATCATTACCGACAGCAAGAACATTTATCATCAATTATTATCTTAGTAACCGAATTCAAAATTAAATAAATTAACTACAAGGATATAGGAATGAAGAAGATAGTAAACAGTAATAAAGCACCAGAACCTATTGGGCCTTACAGTCAGGCCGTTATGGCTAGTGATACACTCTATGTTTCCGGGCAAATAGCCATAAACCGGGCATCCGGTGAGCTTATTCAAGACAATATTCAAGCAGAGACGAAGCAAGTAATGGAAAACCTGGGACACGTGCTAAAAGAAGCAAATATGTCTTATGCCAATATTGTTAAATGTTCGATCTTCATTAAAAATATGGACGATTTCGGCTCTATCAACGAAATATATGGTCAGTATTTTGACGAGTTACCTCCTGCAAGGGAAACTGTTGAAGTTAGCAAGTTGCCAAAAAATGTAAATGTCGAAATTTCATGCATTGCGGTTCGGTAATAAAGTAATTCTAAGGTGCTTTTGAATAGACCATTTTGTAATTTTGCGCCCCAATTACATTAAGGTATGGCTAAAGAAGTGAGAGTACGATTCGCCCCGAGTCCAACAGGGGCATTGCATGTAGGTGGTGTAAGAACTGCATTATATAATTACCTATTCGCCAGAAAAAATGGTGGTAAGTTCATTCTTAGAATTGAAGACACTGATCAATCTAGGTTTGTTGAAGGAGCTGAAGAGTATATTTTTGAGTCTTTAGATTGGGCCGGTCTACATCCTGATGAAGGGCCAAATTCGGGTGGGCCTTATGGGCCTTACAGGCAATCTGAGAGAAAATCATTCTATAAAAAGTATGCCCAGCAACTCATTGATAATGGGCATGCCTACTATGCATTTGATACTACTGAAGAGCTTGACGCGATGCGCGAAAGGTTAAAGGCTGCCAAAGTTGAGACGTTGCATTATAACAGCATCACCCGAATGCAAATGAAAAATTCGCTTACCCTTACTGAGGAAGAAGTAAACGAGAAGTTATCTTCAGGAGAACCGTATGTTATTAGGCTTAAAGTGCCTAGAAAGGAAGATGTTCGATTAAATGATATGATTAGAGGCTGGGTAATGGTACATTCTTCTGCCATAGATGACAAAGTTCTGATGAAATCTGATGGGATGCCAACCTACCATCTGGCAAATGTAGTGGATGATTATCTAATGAAGATCAGCCATGTTATAAGGGGTGAAGAATGGTTACCTTCAGCACCACTCCATGTTCTTCTTTATAAGTATTTGGGCTGGGAAGATTCTATGCCACAATTCGCGCACCTGCCATTATTGCTTAAGCCAGATGGAAATGGAAAATTAAGCAAACGGGATGGCGACAAATTAGGTTTCCCTGTTTTCCCTATCACAGGCCAATTCCCTGACAAAGAGGGTAAACTTGAACCATATTCAGGGTTTAGGGAAGCGGGATACTTACCGGATGCCTTTATCAATTTTCTTGCGTTTTTGGGATGGAACCCTGGAACTGAGCAAGAACTATTTTCGATGAACGAGTTAGTTGATGCATTCTCGATAGATAGAATCGGAAAATCAGGAGCTAAATTTGATATTGAAAAAGCAAAGTGGTATAATCAACAGTACATAAAGGCTAAGCCTGCCAGCGAATTGGTAAACTATATGAGTGATAAGATTGAAGCACATCACATTCAATATAGTCATTCATCTTTAGAAAAAATATGTGATGTTCTTAAAGAACGTGTAGAGTTTCCTGAAGAATTGTGGAACGAGGCTCAGATTTTCTTCGTTAAACCAGTGAGCTATGACGAGAAAGTAACAAGTAAAAAATGGAACCAAACAGTTGTTGAAGTTCTCACAGAATATAAATCTATTCTATTGGATAGTGTTGATTTGGATTCAGAAAATGCCAAAACTCTACTGAATGAAGTTTTGGAAAGGCAAGGTGTAAAAATGGGTATGGTCATGCAGAGTTTGCGTGTAGCTCTTACAGGGCAAGGTAGTGGTCCTGATTTAATGCAAGTTATAGAAATACTGGGGGCTAGGGAGTCATCCGATAGAATTACAGCTGCAATTGAAAACATTCAAATAGATGCCTAAGAAAAAGAAAAATACGAAAGAGGAAGAGAAACGAAAAGAAAAACCTACGGTAAACAAAGATTTAGAAGGCTTTAACGTAGAAATCGATTCTTTTGGTGAGTTAAAGACAAGTTATAATATTGACAAAATCAATGAGTTCCTGAACAAAAATGTCGAAGACAAAAAGCTTGTCGACCGAGAAGATTACGAAGAATTAAAGTCAGGTAAAAGTGATGAAGAAGAGTAATCTTTAAACAATTTCTATCAAACCCATTTGCACTGATTTCTTATTAATTTCCAAGCTTCCTCCTCTCTCATGCAACTTTAAACATACTTCAACGCACATTGGAGTAATGAGTTGATTAACATTATATTTGCCTGAATAACTAATCATATACCCTATGAGTAATCTTAAAGTTGGCATCTTAAAAGAAGGGAAAGTCCCCGTTGATAAGCGTGTACCCATAGTTCCTTTTCAAGCCAGAGAGATTATGAATTCCTTTCCTCATGTGAAGGTTGTTGTTCAAAAAAGTGATATAAGATGCTACAATGATTCCGACTATCGCAGCGAAGAAATTGAGCTGGTTGACACGGTAGAAAATTGTGACATCCTTATGGGTGTTAAAGAAGTACCGATTAAAAATTTGATTGAAGGCAAAACTTATTTATTCTTTTCACACACCATTAAAGAACAGCCGTATAACCGAGAATTATTAAGGGAAATTTTAAAAAAGAATATCAGACTTATAGACTATGAGCTACTCACCGATAGTGAAGGAACTAGAGTAGTAGCTTTTGGCAGATATGCAGGATTGGTAGGGGCATATAATGGCATTTTAACTTATGGCAAACGGTACAATTTATTTAACATCAGACCAGCCAATAAGTGCTTCGACTTAGAGGATTTGAAAACGGAATATGAAAAAGTTGACCTTCCTGCAATAAAGATAGCCGTAACTGGTGGAGGCCGTGTTTCAAGAGGTGCCATGGAGGTACTAAACGGTATGAGAATACGTAAAGTAACACCTGCTGATTACATAAGCGAATTATATGATGAGCCTGTATATACCCAACTAAACTCGCGGGATTACAATAAAGCGAAAGATGGATCTGAGTTTAACCGAGGGGATTTCTACAATTCGCCACACTTGTATGAAAGTGATTTTGCCAAATTCTCAGAAGTAACTGACTTATTAATTGCCGGAGCTTACTGGGATCCTGCTGCGCCAGTCTTATTTAAGAGAGAAGATATTCTGGCGCCTAATTTTAAAATTAGGGTAATCGCTGACATTACGTGCGATATTGAAGGATCAATACCATCCACCAAAAAACCGAGTACTATTGATGATCCAATCTATGACTATAACCCGTCAGAGGACAAGGTAGAACCTGCGCTTAAGGACGAAAGTAACATCACTGTTATGGCTGTTGACAATTTGCCTTGCGAACTACCAAGGGATGCATCGGTTGACTTTGGTAAAGAACTACTTAATAATGTGCTCCCGCATTTGTTCAATAAAGATTCTGAAGGGGTGATTGAACGAGCAACTATAACTAAGGACGGCAAGCTCACAGATCGGTTCAAATACCTACAAAATTATGTAGATGGAAAGTAAACGATTCTAATAGCTTGGGCGTTATTGTTTCAACTCAATAAATTTGGCTATTTTTATTCTTTATGGGAAAATCTGATCTATTGCAAAATTCTAAAGCTTTTGCGGAAGAAACCCTTTCGAAACTACCACAAGGCTTTACATACCATAATTTGCAGCATACCCAAGAAGTGGTTGAAGCAGTAGAGTTAATTGCCAAAGAAGAAGCTATTTCCAACAAAGATCTTGAAGTTTTAAAAATAGCAGCTTGGTTTCATGATTTGGGATATAAATGCGATGAGAAAAATCATGAAGAGGAAAGCGTGAAGTTGATGCACACAAAGTTAGCTGAATGGGGTGCCGATGATAATACCATTAGCAAGGTTGAAAAACTCATCATTAGTACCCGAATGCCACAAACCCCTAAGGATGAATTATCTAAAATAATCTGCGATGCAGATTTATTCCATCTTTCTACAGATTCATTTCAAAACAAAAGCGAGCAGCTAAGGGTAGAACTTTGTGATATTTGCAATCATAATATGAATTCATCCGAGTGGGAGAATAAAACACTAGATTTCATTAAATCTCATTCGTATTTCACTAATTATGGTAAAACAGTATTGGAACCTAAAAAACAGGAAAACCTTAAGTTTCTAAAAAAAAAACTAAAGAAGAAAAACAAATCTACAGATGAATTAGAGGCTAAGATTGAGAAACTGGAGGCTAAATTAGTTAAAGCCAAAACACAAAAGCCTGACAGAGGTATAGAAACTATGTTTCGAGTAACTTCCAAAAATCATTTGCAACTAAGTGCCATGGCCGATACTAAGGCCAACATCATGATATCTATTAACTCGATCATTTTATCGGTGCTGGTTTCTGTATTATTTAGAAAATTTGAAGACTACCCCCAACTTATAATTCCTGCGCTTATACTAGTAATCGTATGTTTAACAACAATCGTATTTGCTGTTTTAGCTACCAGGCCTAACGTATCTTCAGGAAAATTCACTAGGGAAGAAATTCGTGAGAAAAAAACCAATCTACTGTTTTTTGGCAATTTTCATGGAATGGAGCTAGATAACTATATGTGGGGAATGAAGGAAATGATGAAAGACGCAGAATTCCTCTACGGAAGCTTAATAAAGGATATCTATTTTTTAGGGATTGTGTTAGGCAAGAAATATAGAATGCTAAGGAAATCCTATAACGTATTCATGTTCGGATTTATCATAGCCATTCTAAGTTTTGTAATTGCGCTATTGCTTTATCCTAACAGCGCCTAACCCTCACGAGAGTTTAAATAACTATAAAAAGCTAATTGCGCTCTTACATCAGCTGTTTTATCCAACTTCTTATTCTTTAATTTAGCATTAAGAATCACCCCTTTTGTATTGTCTTCTAATTGCAACTCAAGCATTTTTATTACCTCTTCCTTGTGACTGCTTTCCAAAACAGGAAAGACTACTTCAATGCGTCTATAGAGATTTCGAACCATCCAATCAGCAGAACCTTGAAATATTTTGGGCTCCCCATTGTTATAAAAATAAAAGGCCCTTGAATGTTCTAAATATGAATCCACGATACGGTGAATTCTAATATTTTCACTCTGACCGGGGACTTCAGGTATCAGACAGCAAATAGATCGCACTATCATGTCAATCTTCACACCTGCATTGCTGGCATCATATAGTTTACTAATCATCCTCGTATCCTGAAGATTGTTAAGCTTAATGATGATATGTCCATTTCCTCCACTTTCAGTATTCTTTATTTCCTGATCAATTAATAACTCGAACGATTCAAGCAAGTTGAATTGTGAGACTAGAAGTGAATTAAACTTAGGTGCCATTTTACCCCTGTTTTCTAAATAATCGAACAAATGACTTAAATCTTCATTCATTGATCTATTAGTAGAAAAAATCGCTTGATCGGCATAAATTTCAGCAGTTTTTTCATTGAAGTTGCCTGTACCATAATATCCATAATACTGGCTTTCGTCTGCTTTTCTTTTTCTCACCAAAGCTACCTTGGCATGCACTTTAAGGCCGGGCATACTGTAAATAATAGTGATACCTGCTTGTTGCATTCGCTCCGCCCATAAAAGATTATTTTGTTCATCAAACCGGGCTTTGATCTCTACAAAAACAATAACCTTTTTACCATTATGTGCTGCACTTATAAGTGCATTGCATATAAATGATTCTGGCGCTATTCGGTAAAAGGTAGCCTTTATTTCTTCTACTTCAGGGTCTAGCGCAGCTTCATTAAAAAATCGTAAAACATAATCATATGATTGATAGGGGAAGTGAAGCATCACATCCTTTTTATCAATTGCATCGAAAATAGAGTCCGATTCTTCTAATTCTGTTTTAACTAAGGCTTCTAATGCCTTAGACTCAAGATCCGGCTTTAGCGGATTGGGCAATGAAAACAGATCGTACATATTGTGATATCTACCACCGGGCACTAAGTCATCTTCTTTTAAGCCTAATTTACCCGCTAAAAACTTCAGGATATTCTCAGGCATAAATTGATCATACAAAAACCGAGAGGGAACACCCAAGTTCCGTTTCGCAATCTGCTTTTTAATCTTATCAACTAAATCACCAGAATATTCGTCATCGATATATAAATCAGCATCTCTATTTATTTTGACAGAGTAACATCCCTGAATCATGTATTTCGGAAATAGAAATGGTAAATTCTCCCGTATTATATCATCTATTGCAATATAGTAGTACTTATCATCTGTTTTTGGTAACTCAATATATCTGGATAAGCTATCAGAAGGTATATTTAGCAAGGCGATTTCCTGCCCTCCCTTAGCTGATTTTAAATCAATGATGAAATAGAGTTTCCTATTTTCAAGAAAAATAGCGTTTTCTCCTTTTGTTAAAATTATCGGTTGCAAATAGGACAGAACTCTTGAACGAAAGTATTTTTTAAGAAATGGTATCTGTGTTTCCAAAATAGGTTCATCTCTATAAAAAATAATATTGTTTTCTCGGAGCTCCGGAATTATATCATCACGCTTTATTCTGCCAAATTCTTCCTGCTGTTCGTGTACTTCTCTTAAAATCTTAGTAAGAATTTTTTTTGGGCTTTTGTCTAATTTTGAGTTTATTTTCTTTTTATCAATCTCCACAATGCTTCGAATAGCCGCTACTCGCACCCTGAAAAACTCATCCAAATTGGACGAGTAAATGGCCAAGAACTTGATGCGATCATACACAGGTAAAGACTTATCCGCAGCTTCCATTAAAATTCGTTTATTAAAAGATAGCCAGGAAAGGTCTCTGTCGAAGTATTTGTATTCTGTTGTAGCCATTGTATTAAAGCAAAAGAGGCTCATTAGAGCCTCTTTTAGAGAAATAAATTCATTAACCTTAGTTACCAAATATATATCTAACGCCTAATTGCATTCTCCAAATTGACGGTGCATTATTGATGGTCCATGCCTCAGGTCTGTCAGAATAATTATAAACTGGTCGGCCAGACGCAGAATCGAAGCCTGTAAATTGCAATAGATTATAAGTATTAAATCTAACGTCATACTGTCTTCCCCATTCATTATTTAGGAAATTAGCCACGTTTTCAATATCCATTGTAAACTGAAGCCTATTCTTTTCCAGCACTTTAAACTCTTGCATTAAACGAAGGTCAATTAATGCTGTCCAAGGGGTTCTGGCACCATTTCTTTCTGCTATTTTGCCTCTATTCTCTTTTAAATAATCATCCCTTTCAATAAAGGCATTTAGCTCAGCCCATTGTTGAGCTTGGGTGGCTGCATCGGCAGGTACACCGCCTGAACCAAAAAGAATCTCACTCTGATTTCTTGGAATATATGCCTGATCATTACCAAATGAACCATCACCATTAAGATCTCCATTTACCATAAATGTAAACGGTGAGCCAGATTGGGCACTGAAGAAAACACCTATTGAAGTGGCAGCAAAATTCGCATATTCTTTTCTATAGTTTACATTACCAACAATCCGATGTCTCAAATCCCAAACAGAATAACTTAAATCAACGCTGTTAGGATTGCCTGGTGTAGGATTGAATTCCCAACCTGAATTGGCTGTGGTATGTGTACCACCATTAGCATCTTTTGAAACGCCATAGGTGTAAGCCAACATGGCAGATTGGTTGTTAGACCATGATTTGTTTAATTGACCAGTAAAGCTGTACTGATGCCCTTCATTGGTATTTGTTAGCAAGAAAACATCTCTGAAATTACCATTTATTTGATTATTGGAGAATGTTGGTCTGCCAGCCTCTGTTGGAATAGACCCATCAGGTTCAGCAAGCTGTAAATTCTGATACTGAATGGCGTTGATCGTTTTAGAATAGATTGCCTCGAAAGTGGCAGTTAATCCCCAAGGTAATTTAGTATCTACGGCAAGGTTCATTCTAAAATTTTGAGGCAATTTCAAATCCTCATCCAACACGTCAATTTGAGAAGTTGGAGCATTTGATTGCAAATTCTCTATTTCAGTGCGCACGGCAGGATCATTTACATCCACACCTAGTTGATCTGCAATAAAGTATTCATATGTTCTATTACCATCCGGATACAGAGGCACATTAGCACCACCGCGATTTATACGCACATCTGCCAGGGAAGTAGTGGCGCCTGAATTTGTGTAGGCATTGGAAATCCAAACGAAAGGCACTCTACCAGTAAATATTCCTAAACCACCCCTTACTTGAAGTGACTGATCTCCATTTACATCATAGTTAAACCCAAATCTCGGAGACCAAAGCAATTGACCACTTGGAACATCCTGTACATTTCTACCAAATTCCTGAACAAATAAAGGGTTAGCATTTGGCTCATCTAAGAACAAAGGAATATCAACTCTAAGACCAGCTGTTAACCTTAACTTTTCAGTAGCTTGGAACTCGTCTTGTACGTACCATCCTGTCTGTAAAAACCTCAGATCAACAGGCTGAAAACGGTCATTATAATAGTCTAAAGAATACCTTACCCTAAATCTTCCATTTGGACCTAAATCATTATTTAGAAAGTTATCTAGTCCATCATATTCATAGTGGCCAGGGTATCTGTTCACAAATGAATTGAATATGTCAAACATCTCATTATGGGTTCCAAATGTTAACGTATGCTTGTTCTTAAACAATGTGAAATTATTTGTTAACTGCGCTATTCCCTGCTTTAGCTCATTACCCACGGAACTTCGTTGTGAACCTGCTATCAGTGTGGTGTTGTTATCAGTATCTATTTCCACCATAGGAAATAACGGGCCATAATCATCCAAATTGCGTTCCCTGTTTATGCTTGTATAGCCAACTATTAAATTGTTAGACGCATTATCAGATAATCTTGATCTTAATTCTAAGATGGTTGAATTGCTGACCACATCATTCAAATACCCATTATTTTCAAATTCTAAACTATTTTGTGATCTGCCAATATTTTCATCAGTTGCTTTTAAATAACTGTGTCTAATTGATATTTGATGATCTTGATTGATATTATAATCCAACTTTCCAAAAATCTTTGTGTTCTGTCTTTCAGGAACTAGCGATCCAAATCCTCCTGGATCATAACCGAAATTATTCTGTAAATAATTTCTAACAGATTGAGCATCTTCGATACTAATGTTTGATACATTCGCTGGAACATCACCGCCAAATGCATCTAATTCAGCTTGTGAAACCAGTCTAATTTGATTTGGCGTTTCGGCTACTTCTCTCTCAACATTAACGAAGTAGAATAATTTATCCTTGATTATTGGACCACCCAATCTAGCACCGTATTGTTTATTAAAAAAAGGCGATTGTTTTTGAGGATCATCCCCAATTGTTTTACCGGCAAGATTCTCGTTTCTTACAAAGTAGTATGCAGACCCTTCGATATCATTGGTTCCAGATCTTGTAACAGCATTTATTCCTCCACCAGTGAATGACCCCTTCGTGACATCATAGGGAGCAACTAAAATGGAAATTTCTTCTATTGCATCTAAAGATATTGGCTCCGCACCAGAACTACTTCCAGGTAAACCATCAGAATTTAGTCCGAATGCGTCATTATTTACAGCGCCATCTATTGTAATATTGTTATATCTACTATTACTTCCTGCAATTGAAACTCCACCATTACCAACGCCTGATGCTGCTTGTGGCGTTAAACGAACAAAATCTTCAATTGACCTATTTATGGATGGGTTTTGATTAATTGTTTCAGTGTTAACGTTAGTTGCAGCACCAGTTCTTCCAGAATTTATAACTTCATCGGTTTTAGCGGAAATCACAACTTCTGCTAAAGTTTCAGTATTGTCATTTAATTGAAAATTTAAATTCCTTTTTTCCCCTAAAACAAGATTTATACCCTCCAATACCTGAGTATCATATCCAACAAAAGAAACAGTCACCTTATAGGGCCCACCAGTTCTCATGTTCACAATTGTATAATAGCCATCCAGATTTGAGATGGTTCCATAAGTAGTACCAGAAGGCGTGTGCACTACCACAATGTTGGCACCGGGAAGCGACTCACCAGCACCATCAGTAACCCTTCCATTCATGCTCGAAGAAGTTACCCCTTGTGCATGTGCAATGAGGCTCGCTCCGATCAAAATTGGAATAATAAGAAGACGTTGTAAAATTTGTTTCATAGTTTAAATTAATAGTGATTGATTTTTAATTTAAGTAAATATTTAGGATTAAAACAGACATTTAATCAATTTTAAATCCTTGCAAATTAACTGGGGATATGTTTCTTATACCCTCCTAAAAGTTTATTTAATTGTTAAGAATTCATGAAACAAAATA
>NZ_JAVJUY010000187.1:0-16426 GCF_040220315.1 Fulvivirga sp. | reverse complement strand
ATTGCATCGTGTAGTGCATGGTGGATGGCTTCTTTTTTAGTTTTAGCTCCTACCAGTTTTTTGTATTCGTTTAGCAAATCTTCGTTTATATCAATATTGGTTCTCATCATTTAATATTTTCTTTTCTATATAGGTTACACTTCTCCATTCTTCAAGATTACCTTCCCACTCAATCTTTCCTATCTTTTTGGCAAATTCTTTACGTCGATTTATTCTAACCATCTGCTCAAGTGCTTCATGAACTGTTGCCTTTTTTGTTTTCTGGCCGCTTATTTTCATAGCTTCCATCAGTAATTCCTGATCTATTTCAATATTTGTTCTCATCTTAATTGTTAGCTTGATCACAATTGATTGACAGCTAAGAGAGTCCCAAAAGCAAATTAAACCGTCATTCTGAGGAACGAAGAATCTTATTAATTCAATGGGGATTTAAAATCATCAGATTCTTCACTTCGTTCAGAATGACGAACTGCTTTTGGTACGATCAACTCCCTAAATGTGTTCGCCATTGTTAAATACTCTATACACAAAAATAACGTAATTTATACACATTGAGTTTTAGTGGATAGTGTGACCCTCAACCTATAAAATCATTCACAAAGGCATGATTTTTTACTTCTCATCCAAACAAAAGACTCGATTTCACAAAAGGAGATTACTTTGTAGCATAAATTTGAGAAAATGCTCCAGGCAAAAACTAGCTAACCGTGGGACTTCAGGACCTATTCATTACACCCATTTATATCCTCCTGCTATCTTTTTTAGCGTACATGGTGCGTCCTTTCGTGACTACCCCGGAGACCAGAAGATATTTTCTGCCTGCTTTGTGGGTCCGTTTTTTTGGAGCCATCATGCTGGGGGTGATCTACCAGTTTTACTATGGGGGTGGGGATACTTTCAACTACTGGGAGCATGGCAGTCGCTGGATCTGGGAAGCTTTTTGGGATGATCTCTGGGACGGAATCCGTTTGTTGACTACCTCAGGGGGCACTCATTTCCCGGAAACATTTGAGTACAGTCAGCATATCTGGTACTACAGGGATCCCAACTCCTACTTCATCGTCCGGTTAGCTGCATTCATAGATTTGTTCACCTTCCATACCTATTCAGCCACAGCCTTATTCTTTGCAGCCTTTAGTTTCAGCGGTCTCTGGGCCATGTTTAGCGCAGTTGCAACAAAATACCCCACGAATGTTAAATGGTTAGCCCTCGGGATATTGTTTTTTCCTTCTGTGGTATTCTGGGGATCAGGAATTTTGAAGGATACAATTACTTTAGGGGCTTTGGGTTGGTTGACCTGGGGATTGGTGCAAATGATAGAGTTTAGGAACAGGGCATGGAATCTATGGATTGTATTGATTGTCTCATTTTGGTTAATCGTATCTATCAAAGTATATATTGTAATCTGTTATATACCGATGATATTTATTTGGAGTTATTGGAAACGGATATTAGCAATTAAAAATGGGATTTTGAAGTTTTCTATTGCACCTATCCTGTTCTTCATTTTTGGATCAATCGGATATTTAATAATGATCCAAATTGGGGAATCAAACAGTAAGTATTCTCTTGATAATATCGCTGAACGTGCGGCAATCACGGCATTTGATATTAGGTATGGTTGGGGAGCAAGGACCGGTGGGGAGGGCGGTTATGACCTTGGAGAGCTGGATGGATCTTGGAGTAGTATGCTTCGATTATTTCCGCAAGCAGTAAATGTTAGTCTCTTCCGGCCTTATTTATGGGAAGTAAGGAATCCGTTGATGCTTTTAGCTTCTTTTGAGAGTTTTTTAATTCTAGCTATTACCTTATATTTTCTATTGATAAGTAGAGGGTTTTTTAAGATTTCATCAGATCCCTTTTTGCTTTTCTGTTTCTTATTCGCATTACTCTTCTCATTTGCCGTTGGGGTAAGTACCGCTAATTTTGGTACTTTAATGCGATATAAAATACCACTAGTTCCGTTTTACATGATGTGTCTAATCGGTTATTCATTTAAGAATACTAAAAAGAGCCCTTATTCTTAGCCATCATTGTCCCCCACTTAATGTGGTTGTTTCCTATTGAACAAAAGGTTTTGCTAGTTATTTTTTACAAAAAAAAAGCGTTTTCTCCACAGTTTCAAATCATGATCAGTTCAAGTTTAACCCAGTATATTTGAATTTTATTATAAAATATTCTTGAAGATCAACAACTGAAATGGCGACGAGATGTTATCAAATAATATTAATTTGAGACCAAATCTGAAAAATTTAGGAGTTGATATTTAAAATTTAGAGGTGAATCCCCAACAGTTATCTATTGTATTTATAGCAGAGAGAGGTGTTCTTGAACGACAAGCCCTTGCACTTGTTGATTCGTTAAAAATTAATGGAAAAATGTGGTCCGAATGCAACCTTTACTGTTACAGTCCTAGAAAAGATAATCTCCCTGGATCTTATACTATAAACAGGCTACGTAAAAGGGGAGTAAGATTTGTGACTGAAGACCTCAACAAAAACTTCGTTGACTACCCGTTTAGTAATAAGATTTTTGCTTGTGAGCATGCCGAAAGGTCAATTAATACTGAATATTTGCTATTCTTGGATACTGATATCTTAGTATTAAATACTTTCAAGCTTTTTGAAGAATTTATTGGTGATGTAGGGATTTGTCCTGTTGAATATAAAAAGATTGGCACAAATGGTCAGGATGAAAATATGCCCTACTGGTCACATTTATTCAAATATTTTAATTGTGAAAGGGAGAAATCAATAATAACCTCAGTTAGTAATGAAGAAATATGGCCCTATTGGAATGCTGGAGTTATTTTAGTTAAAAGGTCTGTTGGGGTTTTTAAAAATTGGTGTAATAATTTTCAGATAATGATGGAAAATAGACTAATTCCGTCTGAGAAAACGTTTGTGGATCAAATTTCATTAGCAGTAACTTTAGAAAAGTACACTAAACTAATACAATTACCAGTTTCATATAATTACCCCATCAATGAAAACCTAAATATGACAGCACCTGAGGATAGTCTGAGTTCGATCGTTTTTGCTCATTACCATAAGGTATTCCCAACAGGTCAATGTCTTTTTCCACTTACTCAAATGGGTTTTCAGGAAAATGACATGTTGAAATTAGTTAAAAGACTCTTAGTTGGCTCAGGTTTGTATTCGCCAACTGTATTAAATAAATTAAGGAACTACCTAATCTTTAGCAGATAGAAAATTTTAACAAATAAGCATTCTCGTAATTTGCCAGTTAGCATAAATCATTCTGTTAAAAGAGTATTTGTAGTGGGTTATCCCCGGTCGGGAACTACTTTTTTACAATCTCTGCTCCTTAACTTTGAGGAAGTTGAATCTTTTCCTGAGACCCACTTCTTTCATTATCTTATCCAAGGAAACTATTTTCAAAGAAAACTCAAGATAGTGTCTTCAAGAAGCCTTAAGAAAATCCAGTTCTTACTTGCGGATAAAAATAACTTTTCAAGCTGGTTGATTAGTTATAATAAAGCAACTGCTTGTTTTATCAAAGACTTAGATGAGAAAACCTTAAGGGCTAACAAACGAATTTGGGTTGAAAAAACACCAGGTCATTTACATATTATAAAATTGATAGAGAGGTATGTTGACAATCCTTTGTTCATTCATATAATCAGGAATCCTGTAAACGCAATTACTTCTCTTCATAAAGTGACAACTAATTATCCTGTGAGTTGGGGAGGGGCAAGGAGTGTTAATAATTGTATGAATCGGTGGATTGAAGATGTCAGAATATCTTTAGATATGATTAAAAAGAAACAAAATCATCACTTGATTATTTACGACAAACTTGTTACTCAAACCAAAACCGAAATGGATAAGATAGCAGCGTTTCTAAGTATTAATTCTCTTCCTGGATATGATCATACAAAATATGCAAGTAAGATTGTTGAGCCCCATGAACCCTGGAAAAATAGAAACTTTTTGGAAGTAGTTCCACAAACAGGCTATGAAGTTGAGCATACTCTGTCAGTGATGGATATAAAAATGATACATAATGCAACGAGACTGCTGTACCAAGAAGTACTAGACATTGAAAGTATTAATTACCAGTAAATTACAGTCAGGAAATCAATATGTTGATCTACTTTACTCATCATTGATAGGTAAGATAGATTTAACAATAGGCTCTAATCATTTCTTCAACCGTGAGAATTTTGATATTGTTCATATACAATGGCCAGAAGACCTCCTGCAATGGTATTCACCTGAAAAAAGGATAATTCAAAATATTGGTGATTTGCTCTACGAGCTAAAAGAGAACTCGAAAGTTGCTTATACACTCCATAATGAGACCCCACATATAAAAAATACACTTATTAAATCCCTTTATAACCTAATTCTGGATCTGAGTGATGGAATTGTGCACTTGGGGAAATATTCAATCGATAAGTATTCTAAACTTTATCCTAATAAGTACCATGTGGAAATTCCACATGGTATCTACCAATACCCAAATGAAATATCAAGGAACTTAAGTCGCAAGTATTTAGGACTTAATGAGAGAGATAAAGTCGTTCTCATTTTTGGAACAATTCGGAGTTACAGGGAACAAGAATTCATCTGGCGTACTTCTAAAAATCTAAGAGAGGTAGATGATTTTGTATTTCTAGTCTCCAACTTGCACAATTCCGAAATGCCATCAGCATTTAGAAACCCTTTTAAGCGACTTAAAGCAGAATTTATTCACCGATTGATCAGGGAATCCAAAAGTATTCACATCTACAACAAGGAAAATATTACTGATGACAAAATTCAATATTTTTTTAAAGCTTGCGATATAGTGCTTATTCCCAGAATTGACTCGTTGAATTCAGGAGTTGCTTTTCTGGGATTTTCATTTGCACGCCCAGTCATTGGCCCGGACATTGGAAATATTGGGGGATTGCTGAAGAAAATGGACAACCCTATTTTTACCAAAGGCTCTGGAAAAGAAGCTGCTGAGAAAATAATTGATATTATGCCTAATTCGAAAGAACTTGGGGGGGGGAATTTTGAAAAAGCACACTCCATGTTCAGTTGGAGCATAATTTCAAATGAACATGTGAATTTTTATTCAAAACTTCTCTCTCTTTAACCATTCCCATATTCGGATCAGAAAGGGGAGATTTAATTTTAAAAAACGAAACACTCTGCCTTTCAATAAATCATATTTTTCTTTTAAAAGGGGAAGAATTATGGTCATCCAATCCCTCATGCTGAGCATATTTTCATTAATAAAAAGGGAATCACCTATTGAACTGATGCCTTGTTCAGTGATATGTGGTGAGTAGCAGATTTCCCTGAAGCCCTTAATTTTGAAAAATTGCTTTATTTCTGATCTCAATGCAGAATTGGAAAACATTGGCCGATTCTCCACTTCGCAATGAATTAACCACAAGTTTGAAAAAATCAACTCTGCTCCAACAAGTACATCATAAGTAGCTCCCTCCACGTCAATCCATAGAGCAACGTTGTCACTCTTTTTTAGTTCAGAAAAAAAATGATCCAGCCGCACTGATTCCACTGGATAGGTTTTGGCAGATTTATGAGAAATCCTGTTTTTAATTGAACTTAGTCCTTTGTTATCCCTTTTTTCGTAAACATTCAGATTGATGATATCAACTTTGTCACAGACTATTTTATGAATAGCAGAGATTTTCGATGTATCAACAATATTTTCACATAATTTTTTGAAATTATCTGGGTTGGCCTCAAAGCAGTAAAACTGAGATTTGGGGGATAGTTTGTAGTTGATTAAAGTATCTTCCCCAAATCTTGAGCCAATATCACAAATGATTTTAGGATTTGATTTTGCTATTAGTTTTCGAAAGATTTTACTCGCAGCTGGCAAATATTGTATATTAATTTGTGCCAACAAATATAAACATTGAGTAATGAAACTGTTTGCTAAAGAAATTCTCTTGATATCACCAGAGAATTGGAATGAATTGAATGTTTCCAAACACCACTATGCCATTCATTTAGCAGAATTAGATAATCATGTCTATTTCCTTAATCCTCCATCGAATAGATATAACTCCTCTGAATCGGAAATTCATGATAACATCACAATAATTGACTATCCCGGTTTTTGGCCAGGGTTGCGTTGGCTTCCAAAGGGTGTTCGACGCTGGCATCTCAAAAGAGTATTGAGAAATATAGAACTTATTATTGATGCAAATATTGAAATAATCTGGTCCTTCGATAATTCTATTTTTTATCAATGGGAGAAGATCACAGATAAGTTGAAAATTTCTCATATTGTAGATTTAAACATGGATTTCAATTTTGCCTTTGCTGCCCAGGGAGCGGATATATGCCTCTCCTGTTCTCATGAGATTGTAAAAAGACAAAAGAGATTTAATTCAAACTCTTTCTTCATTCAACATGGATACAGTATTCGAACTGCTGAGCCATTTGATCTTAATAGAGGATTAAATGAGATAAAAATTGGGTATGCAGGAAATTTGAATATCCCATATATTGATTGGGATATATTAACATCTGCCATTAAAGAACTAGCCAATACTGCAGATTTTTACCTGGCAGGCAGTTACAATGATATTCCAATAGAAACCCAATCAAATGTGTATCTTTTAGGTGTTCTTTCTACCAGTGAATTAAGGTGGTTTTATGAGCAAATGGATATTTTGATTATTGCTTACGACACAGATAAATATATGCAGCAAGTATCTAACCCTCATAAAATGCTTGAATATTTGGGGTCCGGTAGCCCAATTGTTTCGACATTTTGTTCTGAATACATCCAGTTAGATGATTGTATATGTATGTCAAAACAAAAAAAAGAATGGCCAGATAAATTGAAACATACACTCCATCACCTGGAGTTCTGGAATTCTACAGAAAAGAGACAAAAGCGAATAGCTTATGCGAAAGAGAACTCCTATTCTAATCAATTAAAACGAATTGAATCTCTTTTAGATGAATTCATTGAATGATGAAAAAAGTTCTTATTATTTCTTACCATTTCCCGCCGCTTAATGTTATTGCGTCATACAGAGCATTGGGATTTGCTCAGCATCTGAAAAAGTATGGGTTTCTACCTACTGTTGTAACACACAGTTGGGAAGGAGATAGTGTTAATTTGCCCGGGAATGATGAGTTTTCTGTAATTGGGCTATCTCAGAGGAATAGTAAGAGTAAGTTTCATTTCCCACATTTCTTAATCCGTTGGACAATTGGTCAGTTTGATAACAGGCCCGAAGATATTGCTAGTTATCGGGTATTCAAGGAATTCCTTTTTGAATTCTTAAAAAAAGAGAAGATTGACTTGCTAATAGGGATTTACTCACCATTTCATCATGTAAAGCTTTGCTATGAACTTAATAAACAATTCAAAATTCCATATATAGTTGATTTTAGAGATCTCCATGATAACAGAATTTTAAGCATATATCCAATTCCATATATTAATAAGCTTAAGAATGTACTGGTGAGATTTTATTTTAAGCGTTGGTTAAGAAACGCACTTTTTTTAACTGCTACGAGTGAGTCATGGGCTTCTTATCTAGGGAAACTGGTTAATGTTAAAGGTTACCAAATCCTAAATGGTTATGAAAGTGAACTATTGAATCAGGTTACTGAAGAGCCTGACAGCAATTTTTTTCTAATAACAAGTATGGGAAATCTACATGAGTGCCAAAATCTTGAATTATTTTACTCCGGTCTTAAAATGTTTTTAAGTAGGGTTGAAGATTATGAAAGTGTAGTTAAAGTTAGTTTTATTGGAGTAAATGAATCCTATAAAACGAATATAAAGGATGAACTGCGAAGGAATATAGATTCTAGTATTCTGAAAATTCAGGGAAGGGTTTCTAAGCTAGAGGCAATTCGTTTTATGAAGAAATCATACATCATTGTTTTTCCAAACCCAATTGGAATAAAAGGTTATTACACAGGTAAAATTTTTGAATATATTGGTATTGGCAGGCCCATTCTCTCGTTCCCAAGAAACAAGGAACTGGACTCTCTCCTGGACTCTGCTAAAAATTATTATTCGTTTGATTCTGAAGAGGGGGTATCGGATTTTCTATTTAGCCAATTTCAGGAGTGGAAGTTGGGCAAAAAAAATGCTATGCATAAGATTCCGTTTTTCTTTTCAAGGGAAGCACAAGCAAGAATTTTGGCTGATCACATTAGAAATCAATTAAATTGAAAAGAAGATTTTGAAAGAACTCTTAAGGAAAATTATTTATCGAAGTGATTTTTTGTTTTATCTGGTCAATAGGGTATTTAGAAGACCATCCTATCCTTCTCTGGATCATTTCTTATTGAAATATGCGCTTTCTAGGAGAGAAGTAAGGTTTGTTCAGATCGGAGCCAATGACGGATTAAATAATGATCCGATCTACAAATATGTCAGAATGTTTAGGTGGCATGGAAAGTTAATCGAACCTCAACCTGACGTATTTAAGCAGCTCAAACGCAATTATTTTGACAACCGAAACCTCATCTTCTTGAATGTAGCTGTAGGCTCATCAGAACACCAGATTAAAATTTATCGTTTTTCTTTCTCTCAAAGCAGATGGCTTAATGGATGGGCTACTTTTGATAAAGAAAAACTGAAAGAAGTTTTTGACAATAGTGAATATCTCAGAAATCGTGCGGCAAAAGAGGATATTCAAATACCACACAACTTTGATGAGGCGGTTGAGGAGCTTAATGTACCTGTTCTCAGTTTTGAGGAGGTATTGGATAGCTGGAAGACCATTGATATTTTGGTACTTGATGTTGAGGGGTATGAATTTCACTTGTTTCAAGAGATCGACTTTAAAAAATACTCGATTGAACTAATCTTATTTGAGCACCGTCATATGGATTCGGAAACACAGCGTTTAGTAGAGAGTTTACTTATGACTAATGGGTACGAAATCATTCGATTTGAACACGATAGTATTGCAATAACGCGCAATCATGATCTCATTTTATACGGGAAATGAAAGCACTAATCATCATTCCTTATTACGGACAATGGCCTTCTTATATGCAACTATTTTTAACAAGTTGTGCTGGATTGAAAGTATTGGATTTTGTAATTCTTACTGATAATTCTCCCTTGCCTACATTGCCTGAAAATGTTTCAATTAAAAGGATATCTTTAGCTGAAATATCTACCCTGATCCACCAAAAATTAGGATTAAAACCAGCATTGGACAGACCGTATAAACTTTGTGATTTTAAATCAGCATATGGACAAATATTTGATCATATCATACTCGATTATCCCTATTGGGGGTTTGGGGATATTGATCTGTATTATGGCTCTGCTGACAAATTTTTGGAACCATTATTTGAAAGAAAAATTGATATAATTAGTGGACGAAAGTACTGGATTTCTGGTGCACTGTGTCTCTTTAGAAATACCCCAGTGGTAAATGCCTTATTTAAACGGGATGAATTCTATCGAAATGTTTTTACTGATACAAATCACTATTCATTTACGGAATGCAGCAAAATGTGGCATGTTTTATTATCAGGAGTTGCCTGGTATGAGATAAATTATCCTTATCCAAACCTTACTTCGTTTGTCTTACAAGCTACCTTGGAAAAAAGAGTCACATCATTTTTTGACGATCTTATTAAAGAATCAATTCCCAGGGGTAGTCATATCCATATTAATCACAGGGTGATACAGGACCATATAGGTAAGGAATATTTATTGTTCCACTACATCATGGCAAAGCGCAATTCATGCTTTACTTATCCGGACTGGTCTAAAATTCCTGAAGAATTTTTTATAACAGAAACCGGATTTTATACTCCACAGGAATTCAGGAGCCCCATATTTCCATGGAAGGAGCTTAGAAAAAAAATTTCCACATGGCCTGATGAAATTTTTAGGTTTTATCTTAAAGTTAGAAACAAACTTAGGTCTCCAAGATGATTTCTGTGATCACTCCATTTTATAATGCTGAGCAATATTTATCTGAAGCAATCCAATCTGTTCTAAATCAAGAATATCATGATTTTGAATTGCTTCTGGTAAACGATGGAAGCACCGATGGTTCGAAAGACATTGCCCTTTCATTTTGTGATGAACGTATCAAATATTTTGAGCAGTCAAATGGTGGTGTTAGTAAGGCTAGAAATTTGGGGCTTAAGAATATGTCTGGAAATTACTTCTGTTTTCTGGATTCAGATGACTTGATGACAAGGAAAAGCTTGTCTAGCAGGCTAGAAAAATTTAATAAGCAACCATCACTGGCTTTTGTTGGAGGCGCACAAGAACAACGAAAATTAAGCTCAGATACACCACTTATACAATACCCTTCTTATGCGGGAAATCCTCGAAGAGGTTTAGTTACTTTGAATTCTACGTGTTTTATCAACTGTGGAACATGGCTGATAAAAAGAGATAAAATGCGTGAATATTCTTTTCCTGAGGGCTGGACGCATAGTGAAGATTTAGTCTTTTTCCTAATGATCTCTGATCAGGGGGTATTAGACTATACAAGAGAAATTGTTCAGATATATAGACGTCATAATGAATCAGCAATGGCAAACTTGTCTCAACTGGAAAATAGTTATTGGAGATTCTATGATTTTGTTAAGACAAATAAATATCATTCCGGAGCATTGGAGCTACTTGAATTAAACTTAAAAATCAGAAAGATTATGTCCTTGTCTTATCTTGAGGTGGGTAATATTAGCTCTGGGTTAAGTACATTATTCAGAATGAGTTATTAACATAGAATTTTGAACAACAAGCTTCGAACATCAATTTTTAAGGGACTCCATCTTTTGGGAATCAGGTCTGCTCTTTCATTGCTACAACAGAACAGAAAATCAACTCCTATTATTACATTTCATAGGGTTCATGAGGTATTTGATCACTTAACACAACCAATAAATCCGATAGAATTCCGTGAGATTATAAGATTATTCAATCAGCATTATCGTATTTATCCTTTGAGTGCTCTCTTAAAGCCCAATTTCTCGGATCCAGAAGCACTTTTTATTACTGTGGATGATGCGTTGAGCGAGTTTTATGACTTCATGTATCCTGTGTTCAAAGAGTTTGAAATTCCTGTTACTTTATTTGTGCCAACACAATCAGTGGAAACTGGTACTCAGCTGTGGAATTATGCTGTTGCTGAGTGGTTTCTTAGTAAGGAAACACCTACAAAGCTGCTAATGGGTAAAAAAGAATTGGTCATCGGCAATTCCCTTGAAGATTTCCTCCACCTTATAGGTGTTATTTCAAATGACCCAACTAACCTTGAAGAAAATCTTAAGTTGACAACCATACCTGATGGGAAATTAACTGCCCCGATGACCTGGAGTCAGATTAAAGAAGTACAGGAAAACGGTATAACAATAGGCAGTCACTTTCACAGACATGTTTGTCTTCCATCTTTGGATATCGAAAGTATAAGATCTGAGATAGAGGTAAGCTCTCATCTGTTGAACAAAAACCTCGGGTCAAAACCAAAGTTTTTCGCTTTTCCCATGGGAGCCTTCGATCAGCTAGCAATTAATTGTATGGATGAAATAAAAGCCATAGGCTTCTCGACAGAAAATAGACGTGTAAATCTACCCCTGGATACTTTTGGATCGATACCACGGTTTAATATTTCGGATAGAAGCTACGAAGAAATAGACTTACGCATATTTGGATTTCACAATTTGGTTAGGCGTTGAATAAAGGAGATAACATACTAGTTTTTGCTTACTATAGTGTCAAAGATCCGGTATTTCAAAGCGCTGTTCTTGGATATTTAAGAAAACTCAGACTTCCCCCTGGTCAATATTTTGTCCTGCTAACTTTTGAGAATTATCGATTCCCTTTAACCGCCGATGAAAGAATTGACTTTGATAAACAATTTGCTGACTTAGGAATTGTTTGGGTTACACAAACGTGGAGGAGCGGACTGTTTAAGATACTGAAGAAGTTATTGGATCTTATAGAGACGTTAATACTGGGGGTTAGACTGATATATAAATATAAAATTGGCACCATATATTCAGAAGGTTTTCCCGGGGCAATTCTATCACATTATTTGTCTTTGATTACTGGAAAAAGGCACATTGTACATACCTACGAGCCTCATGCAGAGTATATGCTAGAGGGAGGTACATGGAATTCGACAGATTGGGAGTTCAAAGTACTGAAAAAGATGGAAAGGATTGTAGCAAAAAAAGCCAATGGATTAATAACGGGAACAAGTGCTTACAAAGCCCATATTGATGGATGGGGATATTCAACCGAAGTGCATGTTATTCCATCTTGTATTGATACGGACTTATTCAGATTCTATCCTGATAAGAGGGGCAACATCAGATCTGAATTTTCAATTGCCGATAATGAGATCGTATTGGTATACCTGGGAAAGTTAGGTGGCATGTACATGGATGATGAGCTGTTTAAATTTTTCAGGAATTGTTTTGAATCGGGCAATAAATTTAGATTTTGGATATTTACGGGCGATCCTCATGAGGAAATCTTGTCAAAATTTGATAAGTATAGCCTACCACACCACATAACTTTAGTTAGACAATTAGAACCTACAGAGGTGCCCTATTATTTATCTGCTGCTGATATTGGGATTGTTGGTGTAAGACCGTTTCCCTCAAAAAGGTATTGTTCTCCAATCAAAACTGGGGAATATTGGGCAGCTGGATTACCGGTAATTATTCCAAGGGGTATTGGTGATGACTTTGAAATTGTAGAATCACAAAACATTGGGTGGGTGGTTAATCATCTGGTAGATACGTATATTGACTTTCACTCACTTCCATTACAGTCAAGAGAATACATAAGACAAGTAGCTATTCAGTATAGAGGATTGGAAGGGAAATTGGATCATTTAAAGGAGATACTGATTGGTTGACATAATCCCCTCTATAAGTAGACCTTTAACGGTTGAAAGTTTGAATTTATCGATAAATAGTATTTAGGTTATCTAAACCTTCTAATTTTAGATCGTTCATGATACGGATTTTCAATGATATCTATCAAGAGGTTAGGAAAATAAGTGCCAAGGGAACCTTTGCACAAAATGTGTCAATCGTTTTTACAGGCAATATTCTCAATCTGATTCTACAGATATTAGTGACACCTATTGTTAGTAGAATCTTTGGGCCAGATTCCTATGGTGAGTATGCCTACTTCAATTTGATAGTCACTAATATTTCTTTTTTTGCTGCCTTTTCGATCCCCTCCATTTATATAATACCTAAGTCCAGATTTGAGTTTTTAGCGTTAGCAAAGTTTGTTATGATCAGTATCACTGTGACCATGATACTTACAATTGGGGTTTACACTTTTGCTAGTGATGAATTGACATATGGGAATAATGTATTAGGCTCAATTGCGATTTTAATTATCTTAATCCTCATCAATAATTTCAATGGGATATTGGAATCATGGAACATAAGAATAAAGCGATTTAAGCGTAATACGGCAGTATCTTTTACCAGCAATATCTTCTCGAAAGGCGGAACAATCGCTTATGGGCTGATATTAACAGCTAATGGAACTGGCTTGTTGTTTGGTGATTTGATAAAAGGGTTAATCACCTTTTTCACACAGACTACAGGTAAAACCAGGCTAATAATTATCAGATTTCTTTTCAGAAAAAATGGCCGGGAAGTACTAGCGTCATTGAAAAAAAATCTGAATGTCCCAAAATTTGTCTTTCCCTCTCAACTTATAAGTAAGTGGACAGGGGATATTCCAATATTGATCATAGGTTGGTACTACAGTAAAGAAGTACTCGGAAATTACATCTTTGCCATTACTATATTAAACATTCCCAAAAATCTGATAGCGAATGCCATAAGACCAGTTCTGTTTCAAAAAGCCAATGAAGTATACAATGAGACTCCCCAACTATTGGGAAGTTATTTCATCAAAAGTCTTACATGGGTTTTCATGATATCAGCTGGATTCACTGTCATTATAATACCAGTAATCCCTTTATTATTCCCTTTTGTTTTTGGTGATCAGTGGCAGGAATCAGGTTTGTTAATTCCTTTGGTCAGTTCATATTATATGATGATGTTTATAATAACACCATATATTGATTTTTGGAGGATAATAAAGAAAGAGCGCGAGCTTTTATACGTAAACATTGTTTCTACCATATTTAAGTTGGTTCCTTTTGCATTTATTTTTTTGCAAAATGATTTTAATGAATTCCTCATTATTTATAGCATATTCTCGTCAGTCGGTATTCTAATACTGGTGTGGAATCTATTGACAAACTTTTTTGGTTTTCTGCCATCACTGAAAATAATGGTCATGCTTGTAATAGGTTTATCATTATGTTACATATGGACTTTATTTATTTCTGAAAAACTCATTAATTCATTCTAAAACAACACGTGAAAGCGATTCTGAAAAAAATAAGAGCAACGGCCTTCATTAATTACATTTTTAGGCACCTGTTTAGGTACCTATTTCGTGTTACGAATTACTTTATGAATTTCGTAAGAAAAATCATAAGTAGGTGGCCGGTAAATGGTGTTGTCCTTTGCCATGTAAATGACATCAACTTCAAAATGCTATGTAAAGAAGATGAGCCGATTGCCAATGGCAGTTTTTATTGGGGGTTTACAAAACTATCACTTTTAGAATTAACAATATTTTCCAGGGTATGTCAAAGGTCATTGAATATAGCTGATATTGGAGCCAATGTTGGCCTTTATAGTATCATTGGTGCTTTGTCAAACCCAAAAGCAAAGATCACAGCATTTGAACCTGGTATCGAAAATTATAATCGATTGCAACACAATGTTGAATTGAATGGTATTCGTAACATAAGTGTGGAGAATGTTGCATTAAGTGATACAACCGGAGATTTGGCTTTTAATGAATCAGAAGATGGAGGAATAAGTGTATTCTCAAGCGCTAAAAGAGAACAGGTAGAGCTCTTTACTGAAAATGTAAAACAGCGTTTGGTTGAATCAATTACATTGGATGATTGGTGTAAAAGAGTAAAAGAGCAATTTGATTTGATTAAAATCGATGTGGAACTATTTGAATACTAGGTCCTGAAAGGTGCTTTTGAATCCCTTAAATTTAAGCCTGTCATATTTATTGAGGTACACAACTATCATGTCAAGAATGCTCGATCAGGTAATAAGCTACAAGAGGATTTCAACATTCTAATTGAGGAATGGATGAAGAAATATGCTTACTTTTTTTATGAATTGAGCGAGATTGGTGTTTACAGAGTTGATACGCTCCAACACAGCGCTTTGGCTAAAAATTATTTATTTCTTCCTTTTGAGACAAAAGACCGATATTATCCAATAAGGAGATTAGACGATTTTATCAACTCATTTATCTAGAACTAAAAAGACGAAAATGTATGGGACGCGAAATGCAACCTGAATATTATGATAATTACTTCGAGGAAGGTCATGGCTTTGATCTTCATTATAAGGACGGGTATTATTGGGTTCACTGGACACAAGTGATAAAGTTTCTTGGACGGAACCTGGATAAAAAGATTTTGGAAGTTGGTTGTGGTACAGGTCAGTTAGCAGAATATCTATATGATGAAGGTTATCGAAATTATAATGGTTTTGATTTTAGTACTAAGGGAGTTGAACTTTCCAAAAAAAGAGTTCCTGCTTATAATTTTTATGTAGGTGATGCAACAGACCAAAAGAATTTTAATGTTGAATATGATACAGCGATATGTCTTGAGATTCTGGAGCATGTAGTCGATGACATTAAGATCATAAAAAATATACAGGTTGGTAAAGAAGTTATTTTTAGCGTTCCGGACTTTCCTGCCCCAAGTCATGTCAGAAGATTTCTTAGAGAATATGACCTAAAGAAGAGATATTTCAGGTACATAGACATAAAGAGTATTGTGAAAATAGGCTCGATTTTTGTTGCAGTGGGTATTAGATCGGATTTCAAGCCTTCTTTTATGCAAAGAATTCTATCAACAAGGGAAAAAATTGGTCTTGGATCAATTTATAACAGGATCAAACATCGCTGGAAAAACTTTACTTATCGATTTTTTCAAACATGAAAACCTTACCAGTATTTATCTTTTGCCTTTTTTGCGTAGTGAAGGCCTTTGGTCAGTGTCCAACTGCAAACTTTGGGATTGAAGATGAATACTGCACGAATGAAACAGTCTATATTGATAATTTGAGTACTAATGGAACTGATTACTCTTGGGATTTTTGTGCAAATGATGATCTAAATGAGATTCCAACAGCTAATCAAGTTACTTCTAATGCGTTTGGGAGCTGCTTTAATTTAGGAATTGAGGAGAGCAGCGGCAATTTTTATGCGTTCGTTCCTGCCAAATCAATTGATAAAATTGTAAAGCTAGATTTCGGATCAGATCCTTCTCTAACCCCAGGTTATCAACAATTAACTGTATCTGGGGATGTTTTGGATGATCCAACTGGAATCGATTTAATTAATG
>NZ_JAVJUY010000186.1:0-5014 GCF_040220315.1 Fulvivirga sp. | reverse complement strand
GGGCAAGAATTTGGCCATATTTTGTTGAGTAGAGGCCTTTCTTACCTCTATCTGTAACTACCAAATATTCTTGTCCCAGGGGTGTAACTGAATCGAAATTACCTTCCAATACTATTTCGCCCATTTCATTATAATAGGTTTTACCTCTTCTTTTTGAAGGAATACTTACATAAGAATAGGAATTTGAGCTTGTGATAAATTCAACTGATTTGATGTTGGTGTTCGCTAACATGTGTTTATTTTTAAAATAAACAAAGACTGAATCATTCGCGTATCCTAGTGCAAAATTCCTCCCAATAAGGGCAGCAGAATCGTAGTCTTTAATTTTTTTATACTTATCTAATGTGTACAAAGCTGTTGATGATTCATCATTTACGACTATATAAGAATCGTTTGTCTTAACTGAAACGGACATAAGATCGTGCGCCAGCTTAAAATCTGTGTTTAACCACCTAACATTGTTCTGCTTTTTAATGAGATAACCTGACGTTAAAAAGTCGATTTGATGGTTGCCGTATGGAATCAGTTCTGATAAGTATTGATTGAAAACAGCCTGGCCATATTCAGATTTCACCCAAAGCTTGTTCTCATCAATTAAATCATAGTCATCATAAAGCGGTTGAATCTTCAGGGTCTGATTATCTGCCGAATTAGCCAATTGATTATGACTTACCACATCAAACTGCTCGCCTTTTTTAAAGAAGTAAAAATTGCCTGCCACCCAAATGTCATCGAACTCTGGTTCAACAATTTGTCTTCCGTTTAGCGAAATAACCCCCCATTTGCCATTAATTGCAATAGCCAGAAATGAGTTTATTCTTTTAGCATCATCCAACTTTTGAGAAATTATCGGCCAGCCCGATTTATGCATAATAAACACGCCCGCTGGTGTTTCTATTTTAAGTGTGCCTAAGCCTAAATCCTGTACGCCAGTAAACAACCCACTAAAAATTACAGATTGATCCAACGCGATAATTTCTCTGTCTGTCTCAAAAAAATCAGTTTTAAGTGTTTGGCATAAATAACTTTCTTTCAAGTTGTCATACTTTGGGGGCACTACCTCTTCACCTTTGAGATCAGTAAATCCATACTTTTTAGATTTATTAATCGGTATTAATTCACCACGGTTCATTAAATTGAATGCTTTATTGAGGCTATCGGATTTCCATTTAAAACCTGCTGGTGCCAAATGAAAAAGTAAACGCTTAGCCTTATTGGTATAGATACTTTTAGGATAAGCATTAATAAATTTCTGATAGCCTGATTCACTATTCCCTGCAGTTGATATTTCAAAAATTTCCCTTTCTGCTTCGTTGCGATACGGTGTATCCGGATGCACTTTTAGAAAATTAATATAACTCGCCAGCCTACCATCTGATGTACTTTTTAAAAAGTACAACTTCTCATATTTCTTCTTTGCTTCGAGAATTTGAATAGCATCAGGATATTTGTTCATAAATTCTTCATAGGCCTGATAGGTATTTAAACTACTGGCAGTGATAAATGCCAAACTATCTCTTCTTAATGCTGCCAGTTCATCGAAGTTTGTTGCACCAAATTCGGCCAGAAAACTATTGTAAGATGCCTCTGTAGAAGTTAGTTCTGCCCTAATAAAAGCCGCATATTCTATTCTCTTTTTAAGCCTGTTAATGGCCAAAAGGTCTATGCCTGCATTCACATGCTTTTTCATCTCTTTTTCTTCCAAAGAGGCAAAAAACATTCTACTCTGGTTTAATTGATAGTAGGCCTTGTCGATATTAAAATTATTATAGGCTGAATCAAAAAAAAGCGATGCACTTGCATAGAAAACAGCTGGTTGCAAACTGTCCTTTTCCATTGCCTTTTGCACGTACATCTCAGCCTTTTCGACTTTCCCATTCTGTTGTGATTTTAATGAAGATTTAACGTAGAAATAGTCAGAGCAGCTTGACAGGTATGCAGCAGTTGCAATAAAAAAATAGACGCTAAGTCGATGCATGATAGTGTAGAATTGCTGCTCTTTTTTAGGATTTGAATTACTCTGACAAATACTTAACTTAATTCATATTTCAAAGTTATGAATTTAAACAAAATTGAAGATTTGAAGTCTTTGAGCAATGAGCAGCTTGTTCATATCATTGCCAAACAATCCAAAGAAATTCAAAATCTAGAAGATTCCATTGTTGGGTCTGTGTTAATTACATGGACGTACGATATCGAATCTGAAAGGCTCTACTTTTACAATCAAAATCCCAAACGAATAATTAGCTACATCATTTATTTTAGTTGATTAAAGTACCCTTGGTATTGCCATTTTCTTGGTAAAAATGATAGCCAAAGCATGGGTAGCATGATTAAATCCAACACTAAATAACCGCTTGAAAAAGTCATCTGGTCTTCAATTCGCACTAGCTCACCTTTTTTAAGTAATAAATGTTTGTGCCTCCATCGTTTCAATGGAAAAGGTAGTTTTCTTCCTACATCTATGAAGTAACATTCACTATCCGTTTGCTTATCTTCAATAATCTCACTGAGCCACTCGCCTGCTAGTGGTAATTTTAAGTGTACTATTGCTCCTTTTACTGATCCTCCAAAAGCTATAAGTTTTGCACCCGGAGGCAATAAATAGCCAAACAGTTTCTCATCAAAATTGGAATATACCCATTCTAAATCGCCTTTAACTTTAGAGGTTATTGTTAAGTTCATGTGAGCATATAACAGACTAATAAAACTGATGTTTAAAATTCAACAACTCAACGCTTAAATCATATTTTATTATTTATCGGACTTCTATATGTTTGCACTTTATTCAGAGTGTAAAGCTTTGATATCGGGATGTGGCGCAGCCCGGTTAGCGCACTACTTTAGGGTAGTAGGGGCCGCTGGTTCGAATCCAGTCATCCCGACTGATTCAAGAGCAGAGACTTAATAGAGTCTCTGCTTTTTTTATAGAGCAAAACACTAAGAACCAGCCAAGGCAGGCGGTTCGAAACCGTAGCGCAGCGCAGGTTCACGAGGGGCTGTGCGGTATGGTTGTGGGTATGAGCAATCCAGGCACCCCTGACTTTTTATAATCAATTGCAATTAATATTTGGAGAGTATTTTTGTGTTTTCTTCAAAATCTTCACTTTATCAGCTTACTTGTGGAACGATTTACGGTGTGATAATTTGCAGTTTACGAAACGCAGCACCGGCCGAGTACCACGGATGCACCGCTTTACCTGCTAACTTAATTGGATGATAAAGTTAGTTTTTATTACCTAGATGCGTAATTTAAATTCATTCGGGTCGTGATAGCCAAAATAATTGATTTCTTGCCCGTTATTTCGAATAACTCTCCTCAATTTATCCAGGCTTTCCTTTCTCAATTCATTATCCATTGCAGCAACTGTTGCCAATTGGTCAACGGGATGATTTTCATTTGCTAATTCATCTCGATAATAATAGGCATCTCCAGTATATAGAATCCATCTGCCATTATCTTTGAATGCAATAGCACAATGGCCTAGTGTATGACCAAATAAAGGGACTAAATAAATATCTGATGCAAAGTTTAAATTCAGTTTTCGGGCAGGTAATCCAAATAATACAGAGTCGTTGTTTTTATATAATTCTATTTGTGGATTATGAGATAATTGTCTGGGTATATACCTTTCATGCCCAGAATTAAAACAGTCAAATTCTTCTTGTGAAGTATGAATTTTAGCATCAGGAAAATCCATTAATCCTCCAATATGATCCGGATCAAGATGTGAACATATTATATTTTCGACTTTATCAGGCTGGTACCCTAATTTTCTAATTTGTTTAATGGCAGTTAGATTTTCATCAAACCTGTAACCTGTTATTTCAACTAATTCTTTACCTAGTAATTCATTGGGTCTTTTTGTTTCGTCAAGCCCAATACCAGAATCAATTAAAATAAGCTTTTCATTTTCAACCAATAACATGCAGTGTCCAATTGCTGGACCAAATGGAGATTCTATTTTAACGCAATTAATGTGATGTATTTTCATTATGGAGATTTCAATTTTTAATAGAGATAGGCTAGGTATTCTATTTCTGGAAGGTGCTAGTTGTTCTGTTTCGGCCTAATCAAAAGGAGCCAAATCAGGTTGTAAAAATTGCTTTTTAGCATTGTCGGAATTGTAAATATCAAACCCATAATGAAAACTCATTAATTCTTTGAACTTATATTTCAGTCGAGGAAATTCAGTTATAAAATCTTTGAAGTTGTCAGAATTCGATTTAAGCATAAAATGATTTACAGCTTTAATCGCAGCTAAAGTCAGCGTGACATTGTATTTATCTTTCTCGCCAACAAATTCAATAAATTTCAGTAGCTGATTTTGAACATTAATTTCGGCTTGTTTGATCCCGTATTTATTAATGTTAATCCAGGCTAACCTCAAGTGTGCCTCATGTGTAAAGTCCGTTGGATTTAACCTGCAACTAATGAATTCTTTTTCAAAGTCAGAATCAGTTAGATTGAAATGATTTTCCATAGTTTTCTTATTTATAGCTTTCAATGATCGAATATTTGGAGTGCTTTATCAAATAAATAGTACTCCTCTACAATTAATTTTAACACTGATGTAGCCCTTACTAAGTTTTAGTATTTCAGCTCAATACTATTAATTTAAAATTATCGTCTTAGCCAAATTAACACCTATGTAGTATCCATCAGATGATGAAAAATCAGTGGTAACTTCGTTAACATCTAAGGCTTCAAGCTTCCTGTTCGTGCCATAACCACCAATAAATTGAATGATTGTATTATTCTCAGGCCTTACCGTTAATTCAGCCTGTAATTTATTCTGATATTGACTAATCTGCTTTAGATCAATATTGCTTGTAAAACCTGTAGCTTCATTAGGAGTGTATAACTCGTCATATCCTTCTCGAAGGTATCTAAAGGTGAAATCGAATTTATCACTTATATTTTTTCTGATGGCTGCAGTCGTATTTATTTCTTCACCATCTATTAGTGAATGTATTACGATATCAATACCTGCTGGAGCACTCCATTCAAAAC